>CANHRE010000030.1 GCA_947463095.1 Flavobacteriales bacterium
CAGCAGCGGTCCTACAATCATAATGGAACCGCGCAGCGCGGCTGCCTTTTTCCGAAATTCTTCGGTTTGCAGGTATTCCAGGTTGGGTGTATCCGCTTTAAACGAGTAATGCCCATGGGACAACCGTTCAACCTGTACGCCCAAATCCTCAAGCAATTCTATCAACTTCAGCACATCGCGTATTTCCGGAATGTTGGCAATGTGCACTTCTTCCGGCGTAAGCAAAACGGCGCATAACACCTGCAGGGCTTCGTTTTTGGCACCCTGAGGATTCAGTTCACCAAAAAGCTGATGTCCGCCTTCAATACGAAAGGTACTCATTTCAGTTTTTTAGAATTTCCTGAAGTTCCTGTTGCGGCGGTTGAATTTGCCCCCTGCACTCTGGTTGCGACCGCCACCCTGGCGGTGCTCTTTTTGTGGCCTGTGAAATTTCCTGTTCGCGATGCTCTGATCCTGATATACTTCAAGACGTTCGGGATTCAGTTCAAGCTTACCTTTTGACAAAATGCGCAGGTGCTCGGCAATCACTTCATTGCTCAGGTTCTCATTGTTCCAGCTTTTGCAGCTGTTGTACATGAATGAAGCAATCAGATTGACCAGATCTTGCTTGATGGGACCATCTTCCATTTCAGAAGCACGCTGCACCATAAGCTGCAGGTTCCTTCCGTAAAAGCGAAAACGAATCATGTTGTCGTTGTAAGGAATAATCTGTGGCTTTCTGTTTAGGCTTTCGGGCTCCGGGGCAGGATAGGGTCCATCCACATCCAGTTGAAAGTCGGACAGCAGGTACAGATGATCCCACAATTTCTGACGGGCATCGGTTTGTTCCTTCATGGTAGGATTAAGGTTGAGCATCACCTGCACCAAGGAATGACAAAGGCTGGTTCGTTTAGCCTTGTCTGGTTGTTGCATGATGTAATGTACATAATCCTGGATGGCACGTCCGAACTCGGAGTTCTTTAAAAATGGGCGGCTTGTGTTGTAATCGGCTTGTAGCATGAGCGGCAGATTGATGCTGCTTGGTATAGTATGGTTAAACAACAAAGCCCTCCGGGGAGGGCTCTGAACAATGCATTGTTAAAAGATTAATACCAGTATGGTTCTCCATTCACTGGAGCCAATTCCATGGTCCAGTCAATACTGGCGCGATCTTTACCGCGAACCTTCATTTGTTTCTCTTTCAGCATAATGATTCCCCAGTTGAAAGAACCTCGTACGTTGAAACTGTCAGCGCTGGTGCTTAATTCAGGGAAAAGCTGGATTTTGTCATGACGGTAGTCGAAAGTCCATTCACCGTTCATAACCAAATCTTTGATAGGAATTGGGCGATTGTCGCAATATCCGTTGTATTGCTTCACCCATTTTTCACCCCATTTACCGGTATGGCTGGTTTTGCCAAATTTATCCTGATGAACAATATTGTATTTCCCTGTTCTGGAGAGGTTTAAGATGGAGGTAAAAATCGAATCGTTGATTTTGTTGGTTACATCAACGCCACCATAAGTCATGTTCACCACCCTCCATTCATTGGCAACCCTATCTCTTTTAGCGCGCAGGCTGATGCCGGGTCCATCTTCGTATTTGCATGAATACAGGGCAACGGAACCCAGGAATGCGATGGAAATGAATTTAAAAAGTTTCATAATCGGGTACTTTGGGACAAAAATAACAATTTCCATTGAACAAACACCACCGTTCATCGTAAAATATAACAGATGCGAACCTTTACCGCATGAGCGTTGTTCTCATGTACACATAATCATCATGGATCGCACAGATATTTCAAGGGAGTACATGCATCAAGTTCTTGAGGAAGGTAAGAAACCAGCTTCGGTGTTTTCCTTTTGCAAGAAAGCCGGCATGAGTGAAGAAGATTTTTACCGTCATTTCTCCAGCCTGGAGCATGTGCGCGATGCCATTCTTTCCAGCTTTGTTCGCGATACAATCAACCGCTTGCAGGAAGAGGAATCTTACAGGTCCTATGGCTTCAGGGAGCAGGTGTTGGCTTACTTCTACACATTTACGGAGGGTTTACTTGCACAGCGCAGCTATCTGTTACTTGAGTTTGGCAACGTGCATGAGCCGATGCAGCAGTTCAAGGCCCTGAAACAATTCCGTTCTGAGTTTATGAAGGTGGCGGAGAAGTTGCTTGAAACAGGCATAAGCAATGGAATTTTGAAAGAGGTGAAATTTCAAAAACGCCTGCAACAGGAAGCCCTTTGGATGAACCTGATTGCCGTTTTCGGATTCTGGCTCCGCGACCGCAGTCCGGAATTTGAAGATACCGATGCCATGATTGAGAAATCCTTGAATCTGACCCTGAACCTGCTGGAGCAAAACACCCTAGACAAGGCGATTGACCTTGGTCGTTTTTTATTCGGTAAGGCCGTATCCTGAAGATGTCCAAAGACAGAATTCCAACCGGCAAGGTTGAACGTGCCATGAAACTGGTGGGTACCGGCGCCAAGATTGGCGGCAACTACCTAAAATATTATGCGCGTAAGGTGGTTCATCCGGAAACGACAAAAGACACCTTGCATCAGGACAACGCTTCCGATATCTACAACAGTTTGAGCGAGTTAAAAGGCAGTGCCCTGAAGGTAGCCCAGATGCTGAGCATGGATAAGAACCTCCTGCCGAGGGCTTATACCGAGAAATTCGCCCTGTCGCAATACAGCGCTCCTCCCCTATCCGCGCCCTTGGTGGTGAGGACCTTTCGCAAGGCACTGGGCAAGTCGCCGGAAGAAGTGTTTGACTATTTCAACCCCAACAGCATCGCTGCTGCCAGCATCGGACAAGTACATCAGGCGCGGCTGGGCAACAAAACACTGGCTGTAAAAATTCAATATCCAGGGATTGCCGACAGCATCAGAAGCGATTTACGTCTGGTGAAGCCAGTGGCCCTGCGGATGTTCGGAATGAACGAACGCGAGATGGCTAAATACTTCGAAGAGGTTGAGGGCAAGCTGCTGGAGGAAACCGATTACAACCTTGAGTTGAAAAGGGGGCAGGAAATTGCAGCTGCTTGCCGGCATATTGATGGTTTGCGTTTCCCTGAATATTACCCGGAACTTTCAGGTGCCAAGATTCTATGTATGGATTGGTTGGAAGGCCAGCATCTGAAAGAGTTTTTAAACGCCGGGCCGGAGCCTGTCGTAAAGCAGCGCATAGCCCAAAGCCTTTGGGACTTTTACAATGTGCAACTGCATCAGCTTCGCGCCATCCATGCCGATCCGCATCCAGGAAACTTTCTGTTCAACCCCGACGGAACAACCGGTGTGATTGATTTTGGCTGTGTAAAACAGGTTCCCGAGGACTTTTATTATCACTATTTCCCGCTCCTCCTGCAGGAAGTCCGTTCCCGCGAAGAACTGATGCCGGAGTTATTGCGGTTTTTAGAGATTCTGTTCCCCGGCGACAGCCCTGAGCTTCGCCAAGAACTTACCCGTGCTTTTCTGGAAATGACCGACCTGTTGGCAAGGCCATTTTCTGTTCCGCGCTTTCACTTCACCAACGAGTACATTGATGAGATTTATGCCAAAGGGGAAGAGTTGTATCAGATGGATGAAATTCGCAACCCCACCGAACCCCGCGGAAGCCGTCATGCCCTGTATGTCAACAGAACCTACTTTGGTCTGTATACCATCCTTGCTGACTTAGATGCGCACATCTACACGGAGCCTGGTGCCTGGAAAAACGACCTGATTGCTTACTGGGAAGCTCGCTGATCAGGATTCCACAATCCGCATTTTGGCGAATTTCATCATCAGTGTTTTTTCGCCGAACTGATCGAACAGGATGGTTGCCTTGCGTTGATCTTCATCGCCTTCCACCCGTTGTACTTCACCATAGCCGAAACGCTGGTGTTGAACCCGCATGCCTTCTGCCAAACCGCTGATATCGCCTTCTTTGAAATCGGGATCGGGAGGCGGAGGTGTATTGCCCTGTGGGCCTGCACCTGTATTCCTCTTGATCTGGAACGGTGAATAGGCAGTTTCTGCGCGGGGTGCGGGAGACGGCTTTTTGAAACCAGATTTATCCATATCCAGGAAGGATGCGTCAATTTCATCAATAAAGCGGCTGGGTTCGCAGGGAAGAATCTGACCGAAGCGCAGCCTTGTGGTTGCAAAACTCAGGGTGAGCTTTTGTTCGGCACGGGTAACGGCCACATAGAACAACCGGCGTTCTTCCTCCAGGTCTTGGCGGTCGTTCAGCGCCATTTGGGAAGGAAAGAGGTTCTCTTCCATTCCCACCACATAAACATGCGGAAACTCCAACCCTTTGCTGGCATGAATGGTCATCAGGGTAACCGTATCGCGGTTGGGGTCATCGTCTTTGCGCTCATCGGTAAACAGGGCTACTTCCTGCAGAAACTCGGCCAGGCCCTTTTCCGACTCGCTGGTATCGTCTTCCACAAACTCCTGAATACCGCTGAGTAGTTCTACCACGTTCTCGTAGCGCGAAATACCCTCCACTGTTTTGTCTTCGGCCAGTGTTTTCAGCAATCCTGTCTGTTTGGCCAGATGCAGCGCAAGGTTGTAAGCATTGTGTGTAGTCAGCATGGCCTGAAAGCTGCGCATCATGATGGCAAAGTTCTCCAACGCCAGGGTTGAGCTACCCAATAACGGATGCTTCCGTGCACTGTTTACGATGTCCCACAGGGAACAAGCGTGTTCGGATGCCAGCAGGATGATGCGGTCAATGGTGGTAGAACCGATTTTCCGGGCAGGATAGTTGATGATGCGCTTCAACGCTTCTTCATCAGTGGGGTTCACTACCAGGCGCAGGTATGACAGCACATCTTTAATTTCCTTCCGCTGATAGAATGATAAACCTCCGTACACTTTGTAATCCAGGTTTAACTTTCTCAACCCTTCTTCAAAGCTCCTGGATTGCGCGTTGGTGCGGTACAGGATAGCAAAGGCCTTGTTGGGCAGCCTGTGCCTCATCTTTTCTTCGAAGATGCTCTGGGCTACCCAGCGACCTTCTTCGTTGTCGGAAATATTGCGCACCACCCGGATTTTTTCACCCTGTTCATTGGAGGTCCACACATTTTTCTTCAGCTGATTCTTGTTGTTCTTGATGATGCTTCCTGCCGCCTGAACAATGGTTCCGGTGCTGCGGTAGTTCTGTTCCAGTTTAAACACCCGGGCATCGGGGTAATCCCGTTCAAAGCTCAGTATATTTTGTATGTTGGCGCCGCGGAAGGAGTAAATACTCTGGGCATCATCACCCACCACGCAGATGTTCTGGTGTACCGCCGCAAGCCTTTTGGTAATCATATACTGCACGCGGTTGGTATCCTGATACTCATCGAGCATCACAAACTTGAATTTATGCTGCCATTTATGGCAAACATCGGGATGCAGACGCAACAGTTTTTCGGTATTCAGCAGGATGTCGTCAAAGTCCATGGCCCCTGCCCTTTTACACCTTGCCTCATATTCGGCAAATAGCTCTCCGAAGCGGGCACGGCCGGATTTGCGGTCTTCTCCGGTAAGTTCATCGGCGCTGATGTATTCCGCCGAACTGATTAAGTTGTTTTTAGCCATGCTGATGCGGCTAAGAACATGGCCTGGCTTATAGGTTTTATCATCCAGATTCCATTCTTTGAGGATGGTTTTGATGAGGCTTTTGCTGTCATCACTATCATAGATGGTGAAGTCGCGCGGGTAGGCGATTTTCTCAGCTTCCATGCGCAGGATTCGCGCAAACACGCTGTGGAAGGTGCCCATCCACAGGTTGCGGGCTTCACCACCAACGAGCTTCTCGATGCGCTCGCGCATCTCCCTTGCGGCCTTGTTGGTGAAGGTAAGCGCGAGGATGGAAAACGGATCTACCCCTTGTTTGAGCAGGTGGGCAATTCTGAAGGTGAGTACACGGGTTTTGCCTGAACCCGCTCCGGCAACAATCATCACGGGGCCTTCCGTTTGCATTACGGCCGCCCTTTGCGGTTCGTTAAGTTTATCGAGGTATGGCGGGATTTCCTGCATCGAGCGTTCAAAATTAGCCTCAGACAAGGCCATTAACCCGATGAGTTATGCACCAAGCGGGGATTAGCCGTTGGTTCTGCGATGGCGCTCAGAGCGAATCATGGCCAGTTCCCTGCCCATTTGTCCGGCCATCGCGCTGTTTTCCTGAGCCCTTCTTCCCAGATAAGGCAAAACGGCCTTTACCGGTCCATAGGGAACATATTTCGCCACCCTATAACCTGCATGAGACAGGTTGAAACTGATGTGGTCGCTCATGCCCAGCAGTTGTGAGAAATATACTCGTTCATCCTGTGGCTTCACATCATGGAGTTCCATGAGCTTCATAAGGCGGATGCAACTTTGTTCATTGTGGGTTCCGGCGCAAAGACTCACCCTGCTGATGTGTTCTATACACACCTGAATGGCGGCATCATAGTCGCGATCAGCAGCGGCTTTGTCCGGCTGTATGGGGTCCAGATAGCCTAACTCGGCAGCCCTGGCCCGCTCTCGTTCCATGTAGGCGCCGCGCACCAGCTTGAAGCCCATAAAACACTGGGTATCCTGTATGGTTCTGGTTAAATACATCAGCCGGTCGTGGCGATATAGCTGGATGGTGTTGTACACAATAGCCTGTTCCTGGTTGAACAGGTGCATCATTTCCATGGCCAGGCTGTCGATAGGTTCCTGAATCCAGCTTTCTTCGGCATCCACGAAGATCCGCACCTTGCGTTCTTGCGCAGTGCGGCAGATGCGCGCAAAGCGGGTTCTAACTGCCTCCCATTCGGCCTGTTCTGCGGTACTTAGTGCAGCGCCACTCTGGATTTTTTCCAACAGCGCAAAGCGCGCTATGCCGGTGGTTTTGAACACCGAGAATGGGATTTTGTCATTTCCGGCGGCTCGTTCTATGGTATGAATGATTTCCAGGCAGGTGGCCTCGAACACCGATTCCTGCTCTTCACCTTCCACAGAGTAATCCAGGATGGTGCCCACACCGTAACGGTACAACTGGTCAATGGTTGCTTCGCAGGCGCTAATATGCTCACCACCGCAAAAATGGTTGAAGATGGTGTTTTTTACCACGGCCTTGAAGCCCAAGGAAACGGCCAGGGATGCCATCGTCGGGCCATTGCGCACGAGCCATGGGTAGTTAAAGGTGCGAAATAACCACTCTGCTTTTCGTAAGTCGCTATTGCTGAAGCGCTTAAAGGCAATTTCTGTATTGGAAAAGGAAACCTGCGGTGCTTGCATATCAGGGTGGGCAAAGTTACCCGACAAGGGCTAAAGGTGAACGCTTAGCGCAACCTGAGTTTTAAACGTTCCACCATTTCCCGGATAAGCGGATTTTGTTGCATCATGGCATTTAGCTTTTCCTTGTCGGTATAGGGTTTCAACTCTGCAGGTGTATAAACGCCGATGCTTACTTCCAGGGTCAGGTATTTTTTAAACTGCTGCCTGATATGCTCCAGGAGCAGAGGTCTGACCTGATCCATCATATCGCGTTGATGACTGCCCGCCACTTCAATGCGAATAACATCCCCATCCAACTGGGGTGTAGCGTCTTTCATGAGGATGGCTTCAGCGGGTTTTCCCAGTTTATTCAGGTGAACAGCGAATTCCTGCCAGCAGTTGTGCAGGTTAAAAGGCCTGTTTTCTGAGACGGGCTCAGGTGTAATCGGTTCTGTACCGGGCTCCTCTGCTATGGGCGTTGGCTGTTTTTGAAAGTCCTGCTGCTTGCGAAAATCCTCGTAGCTGAGCAATTGTGTTCGCGGAGGAAGTTGAGTTGCTTTAGGCGCCGGAGGCGGTTCCGGGGAAGCAGGAGGCTGCACAGGCTCAGGCTTTTGATTGCCGACTTTAGCCTTCTTTAATCTTCGCTCAGAAATTTTTTTTTTAGTTCCTCAATGTCGGGAGCAGTTCTGATGAACTCATTGAGGTGGCACAGTTTTAAAAGCGCCAATTCCACCAGCAGCCTGGGATTGCGGCTGGTGCGGTACTGCTGGTCTGCTTCAGAGGTGATGTTCAGCGCATTCATCAGGAACGACAGATTTACCCGGGTTGCCTGATGTGCATATTTGGGCTTAACAGCTTCTGCCACATCCAGCAGGTTTTCTGTTTTTGGCTCCCTGCATACCATGAGGTTGCGAAAGTGTTCGCTCAACCCGCTGAGGAAAAACTGTCCGTCAAAACCCTTACTCAGGATGCTGTCAAAAAGCAGCAAGGCCTGCGCCCTATCTTCACTCAGGATAAAATCGGTGAGTTGGAAATAGGTATCGGCATCCAGCACATTCAGGATTTCGATGGCCTTGGCATAGGTAAGGACCCCTCCGGAGAAGCTTACCAGTTGATCAAAAATGGACAATGCATCGCGCAGTCCTCCATCCGCTTTTTGGGCAATGAGGTGCAGGGCCTGTTCTTCAGCCTGTACCCCTTCTTTCTCGGCAATACCTTGCAGGTGTGCCACCATATCACGGATGTGTATCCTGTTGAAGTTAAACACCTGGCATCGGCTCAGGATGGTGGGCAACACCTTGTGTTTTTCGGTAGTTGCAAGAATAAAGATGGCGTAGGAAGGCGGTTCTTCCAGCGTTTTCAGGAAGGCATTGAATGCAGAAGTGCTCAGCATGTGCACCTCATCAATGATATACACCTTGTATTTGCCAACCTGCGGTGGGATGCGCACCTGTTCATTCAGGCCGCGGATATCCTCTACACTGTTGTTGCTGGCGGCATCAAGCTCGAAAATATTGAAGGCAAAATCTTGGTTCGGATCTACTCCTGGCACCCTGCTGTTGATGACCTTCGCAAGGATTCGGGCACAGGTTGTTTTCCCAACCCCTCTGGGGCCGGTGAATAGAAATGCCTGAGCCAGTTTGTTGCTTTCAATCTCATGGATCAACGTTTCGGTAATATGCCGTTGACCAACCACATCATCAAAAGATGCCGGTCGGTATTTTCTGGCCGAAACGAGGTAGTTCTCCATAAGGACTTCGGCAAATTAACGATGTGAAGTGCTTATTTTCTGTGGGCTGTGCACAACTATCAATCCAGTTCGAATAAAAACTCGTGCCGGCCTTTCCAAACCTTCATCCAGCGATCGCTTGCTTCGTTGCCGAAGGGATCAAAGTCCACCGTGAAACGATCATTCCCTTTCCAGGCATCGATTGCACCGGTTTGAAAGCTGCCTTGCTCATCCATTTTTTTCATCAGGTCCTGTGTATCCCAAAGAAATTGCCATTGCTGGTTGCGCAGGGAACCATTGCCAGAAAGGCTGTATGCAGGCAAGGCGGTTCCTGCATCAGGCAGCAGTTGAACGGTAGCGGCGGCTTCCAGCCATAGCTTTTCAACAGGGGTTTGCACCGAATAGGCCGCTTCCACAGTACATAGCTGATCGGGCTTTACCTGAAAATGCATGCGCCCTTCAAAGCGGTATAAGCCTTTGCCATTGCTCAGAGTACAGCTGTCCTTCCCGTTCATTATAAGGGCCATGTATAATCCCGGCACCCAGGCATCGCCACCCAGGGAAGCCCGGTAAATCCCGCTGCGGAAGTACCCGTCGCGGCACAATGAACCCCAAGGCTTGGCCTTGGTTCTTTTGCCGAAATCCACAAAAAACTCCAATCCATCCCAGTCGGCAAGTGTTGAATCAACCCAGGAAACCCGAACCCCTGCAGGCAATATGGCTGAAGCCTGTCCGCTGGTAGTCAGGTACATCATTTCCCACAAGCCGGCCATATGATGCATGGATTGAGCTGTTGCCAGCGCCGGTTGCACTCCTTGCTCCTGCTTATCTTTAGTGCAGGAAAACAAGAAGGCACTGAGCAGAAAAAGTGGCAACAGGAAAACCGAACGACGCATCGCGTTGCGAAATAAACCTAAAAAAGTGATTGAACGCCAGGTGTAGATCTCGTAGATCCACATTCTGCTATCCAATGGCGCATGTACATCCCAAAAATAAAAAAGCCCCGTATCAGGCGGGGCTTTTCGTATTATGAGCTGTTGTTTACTTTACCATGAAGTCAAAGGTTTTCCCATTGATGGTTGCCCTTGCGAGCCTGTCGCAGGCCCCATCTTTTTTCGGGTCGAAATCAACACTGATGTTGCCGCCATTATCGTTGGTAATTTCCAGCACTCCCTTGATAAAGGTATTGGCACAGCCTTTTTCTATTTTCTTAATCAGGTCTTCTTTCACCAGCCAGGTATAATTCACACCGTCTTTGTTGGTACCTCCGCCGGAGCCATTTACCGTAAATTCATCACCAATGATACCGGGGCCGCCGGGATTGGTATTTTCGATAAAACGGGTTCCGTAAAACAGCCAGGTTTTACCGTTGCGCTGGGCATTACCGTTGCTCACATCCACGGTAATTTTATTCACTGCGGTACGGGTAATGCTCAGTAAGCCAGAGAGTTTAGTCATCACAACACCATCTCCGGAATAGTAGTTGCCAGAGTCGGCAATAATGAGCTTCCCTGTGGCGCCAATCTGGGAATAGCGCTTATCCAGGGTAAAACGAAACTTACCCGCGCGGTATTTACCGTCGTTGCATTCCCTACCAAAGGGGGCTGAGGTACCCAGCGGTCCGAAGTCAATTTCATAAGCCACCCCTGTTCCATCGGTAAACGAGGAGTCTAGCCAGGTGAAGATGGCTCCGCTGGGCAGAATGCCGGCATGGGAAGAACGGAGTTTAAAATCAGTAGAGTTCAGGTCGTCACTCACGTCGAAGGCTGCGGTAAATTCGCTTTCGCTGTTGGCGAAATCTTCAGCGCTGGAAATGGTTTCTTTTGTTTCCCGAATTTTATCGCAGGCGGCGAACCAGGTTATACTTCCTGATAGCAGCAGCAACAACATGGACGATTTAAGCTTGTGTTTCATTTGCTTGTAGTATTTACTAATAATACAAATCTATGACGTGCAGCCCCTAAAAAGGTTTAAAATCAATTTAGAATAACCAACAAGGCGCTGCGCAGCAAAGCGCATATTTCGAGGGCTTCGGCATCTGTCATCACCAAAGGGGGTGCAATACGAAAAGAATCGGGCGAGAACAGGAACCAATCGGTAATAACACCTAGTTCCAGCGCCTTGGTGATGAGGTTTTTACAATGTTGTTCCGAAGGCATTTTCACCGCCAGCAGCGCGCCAGTTCCTGAAATTTCGATACCGGGAATGGATTCCAGCTGTGCTTTAAAGATTGAACCGAGGCGTTTGGCGCGTTCCGGGTAGTTCCCGGCATTCATTAGTTCTAAGCCTTTCAGGGCGGCAGCGCAACACACCGGATGCCCGCCAAAGGTGGTAATATGACCCAAAACCGGGTTATCCGACAATGCCAACATTACTTCGCGTGCGCATACAAAGGCGGCCAGGGGAAATCCTGCGCCAAAGGCTTTGCCGGTAATCAGCACATCGGGCACCACCCCATATTGTTCAAAGGCAAAAAGGGTTCCGGTGCGCCCCATACCGGTTTGTATCTCATCGGCTATGAACAGCGCTCCTACATTGCGGCAGCGATCTGCAACAGCCTGAATAAAGCCGTGGTCGGCCACCATACAGCCGCGTTCAGCCTGAACGAACTCCAGGATAACTGCGGCAGTGTCACGGTTGATGGCCGTGAGCGAGGCTACATCATTTTGGCGTATAAAACGAACACCGGGAACCAAAGGCCGGTACGCACCAGTGTAATAGGCATTGCTCATCAGGGAAAGCGCTCCGGCGGTGGAGCCATGATAGGCATCCTGCTGGGCTGCAATCCAGGATTTGCCGGTATAGCGCCGGGCCAGTTTGATTGCACCTTCCACGGCCTCTGTTCCGGAGCCTGTAAAATACACGGAATTCAGCGAGGGAGGCAGCACTGAGGCCAACGCTGAGGCCAATAAAACCTGGGGGGCCTGAATCATTTCGCCGTAAACCATCACATGTGCATAGCGTTCCATCTGCCTGTGCACGGCTGCATTAATTTCTGGATGAACATGCCCGAAGGCACTCACGCTGATTCCGGCAATTAAATCCCAATAGGCACGGCCTGCTGCATCATAAATCCTGCATCCTGAGGCGTGAGATACTTCCAAACCCAGCGGCGCCGGGCTGGTTTGGGCCTGATGTTGAAGGAACAGGGAACGGATGTGCATGGCACAAAAATAAAAGACCCCCGACAAGCGGAGGTCTTTTAATGACTTGAGGGGAAGAATTACTTCACCTTAGTAGAAAGGTCAGCACCTGCCTTGAAGCGAACAACTTTCTTGGCAGCGATGTTGATTTCCTTACCTGTTTGTGGGTTGCGGCCTTTACGGGCGCTGCGCTTGGAAACGGAGAAAGTTCCGAAACCAACCAGAATCACTTTGTCACCTTTTTTCAGCGCCTGAGTGCTGGAAGTGATGAATGAGTTCAGGGCTGCCTGAGCTTGTGCCTTGGTGATGCCGGCGTCGCCAGCCATCTTTCCGATGAGGTCTGATTTGTTCATGGTAGTTTTTTGTTAATGGTAGGTCAAAAATAGGCACGCACTTAAGGTTGTCAAGTGGAGCAATCCTGCACCCAGTCTGAATTTATTCACTAGAAATTCACAAAACCCTTAGAGTAGCGCAGGTTTTCACATAACTAATTGATATACAGCTACATACGCATCATCCACGCTCGGTAATCCGATGAGCACAAGGTGTGCTTTTTGGTAAAATGTTCGCCTCCCTTCCAGTAATTCAGACAATTTCACCGGTATTTCCGATGCATTTATTCCCTGAAACAGAGGCCGTTGCTGTGCATGGGCGCCTAATCGCCATGCAATTTCGGAAGGTTCCGGGTTCAGCCACAGCGTTAAACCCGTGTCCAGCATCAGTTCTATATTGCCCGGATGCGCTGCTGCCCCGCCGCCGGTAGCCACTACCACGTTCAATCGGGTTGCGCAATGCTTTAACATCTGAGCTTCTATGGTGCGGAACACTGATTCCCCTTTTTGCCGGAATATGGCACTTACGCTCAACCCCTCTTGTTGTTCGATGATCTGATCGGTGTCCAGAAAGTCCCAACCTAATTTCTGGGCCAACCCTTTGCCCAGGGTACTCTTACCCGACCCGGGCAGGCCTATAAGGTAGATGCGGTTAAACCGTGCTGACACGCGGATCGAGTATTTTATACATGATATCGGTAACAAAGCTGATGAGCACAAACAGCAAGGAACTGAGCAACACCGCACCCATTACCAGGGGTAAATCACTTTGTTGCAGGGCATCTATGGTTAGCTTTCCAATACCTTTCCAGTTAAAAATATACTCTGTAAAGAAGGCTCCGGCCAGCAGGCTGGCGAACCAACCTGTCACTGCCGTCAGCACTGGATTTAGTGCATTGCGCAGCACGTGTGTGAACAATATACGGGGCTCAGTCAGTCCTTTGGCTCTTGCGGTGCGCACATAAGGCTGGGATAGTTGCTCCAGAACGTTGTTTCTGGTTAGCTGGACAAATACCGACAGCGGCCTGATTCCCAGAGCAATGCAGGGCAGGATGAGGTTGTGCAGCGCCAGAACGCGGCCTCTTCCCAACGGATCAACTTCGTACATGCTGCCGGTCATGGACAATCCTGTATAGTCGTGCCACAGATAGCCGAACAGCCAGGCTATCAGCATGGCTGCGAAGAAGGAAGGCGCCGAGATGCCCAGTGCGCTGATGCCTGATATGAGGTGGTCTGCGATTTTGCCGGCCTTCAGGGCTGCTACCAATCCCAGCCCTATGCCCAGCACTGCGGCAAACAGCAAGGCTGCACCGGCCAGCAATAAGGTTCCAGGGAAGGCATCCATCAGCACATCCGCCACCGGTTTTTTGTTTTGATAGCTGGTACGCAGCCAGGGCTTTTTCAGCATCAATATTGCCTGCCCACCTATGGAGATGCGGAATCCAGGAATCTGTGCTGCACCTTCCGCATCGGCATAAAAGGATATTGGTGATAGGTCGTTGAGGAAATATAGGTAACGTTGGTACAGGGATTTATCCAGACCCAGTTCCCGGATGATGGCTTCCTTGGTTTTCACATCGCTGCGCTGCCCTACCAGCATTTCTTCCGCCGAAGGCAAAGCCATGAACAGAAAAAACACCAGGGTAGCAACACCCCACAGGATCAGGCAGGCAAAGCCTAATTTCCGCAGGATAAACCTCAGCATCAACGCATGTATTTCTTCACCGTTTCCAAATCAGGAATATTCGATGCGGGCCATTTGGCCAACACGCGGCTGTCTTTCAGCAACAGCACACCGGGGTTGCTGCGGATCATCGTTTTGAGCACCGTACCATCAGTATTATAGAACTGATACGGAACACGATGCTCCTGCCGGTAGCTTTTCTGCGTGGTTCGCTCCGATCCGGTCAGCGCCCAGATGGGTAGCGATTCCTTCGTCCAGGCCTCGGCAAGGGTATTCAAATCCTGCTGGGCAGCCTTTACCCTGGCCTTTTCAAGAATGGCACTCACGATGATGAGTTTATATCCTTTTGAATCCAGCATGGAATCCAGCATGGACATCCCGGTTTCAGGGTCGGTTACTTCCAGGTCGTGGATGGGAGGCTTGTATGCCGGGATGATGATCTTGTCTTTGCGGCGCTGATAAGTCCATCCGGCCTTCTTCGCGCTGTCCCATTGTTTCAGGGTAAACTCGGCCGAGTCGCTGCCCTTGCCCATCACAAAAACCATCTGTACGGAGTCAGTACTTCGTTCACCAGTGGGAACCTTCATTTGCTCGCGGATGTCGTTGCCCACCTTGTAGGGCAGGAAGTCAAACATGGGCAGCCTATAATAGCAGAACAGGGCCAGCGCAAGTGATACGGCACCCATCAGGGCCGTTAGTTTCCAGGCGAAGGGATGCGAGAATACCGGCTTGATGTGTTTGCGTTGGATGAACAGGATGAATATGAACACCAGCAGTATCACATCTTTGTAGAATGATTGCCAGGGCTTCAGCTTGATGAAATCACCGAAGCAACCGCAGTCTGTTACCTTATTGTATTTTGCAGAATACCAGGTCAGGAAGCTGAAGAACACGATCATGAGCAGCAGCGACCATATTGTGAGCACAGGTTTCCAGCCTATGAGCAGGGTGAGGCCAAGGATGATTTCCAATACGCAGATCAGGATGCTCATGCCCACGGTATATTCCTTCCAGGCTGTGAACCAGCGTACCATGAAGGGGTCTTGCTTTACCAGTGGCTTCACGTCAAGCTTGCGTGTAAAATGGTGCGGATGGGCGATGCCGATGATAAAGTCCTTGCTGAACAACACCCCGGAGTCGGCCCTTACGGTGAACAGAATGCTGCGTACCGACTGGCTGTCGGGGAAAAAGTATTCATTGCTGAAGAAGTTGTCGCCGTCGAACACCCCGTAAACGGCCACACGTGTTTGCCCAAACGCTCTGCTGGAGCTGTCATTTACCTTGACTGCGGTGGTATTGAACTGAATTTCCTTAACATCATCAAAGGAATAAAGCTGCAAGGACTTTTCTGCCAGCGTTTCACCAGCTTCCTTCACAGCAATGTGCAGGGTATCCTGTTTGGCGCTGAGGTCTTTCCCGAAGACATCGAAATATTCATTTAACTTGATGCTGAACCCGGTGGGATCATTCAGTTTGATGAACCCGGAAAAGATAAACAGGCATCCAACGAACAAACGGGAAAAAAGGGTTAAGGGCTTCATGTTAGTCGGGGTTCGAATTTGAATTGAGGCGAATTAAAGCAAAAATAGCGTAGTTCATCATATCGCTGTAGTTGGCTTCTACACCTTCACTGATCTGGGTCGCGCCTTCATTGTCTTCAATTTGCTTTACCCGCATTATTTTCATGAGAATTAAATCTGTGAACGTACTGATACGCATATCGCGCCATGCCTCTCCATAGTCGTGGTTTTTTCGCAACATCAGCGCCATGACTTCCTCTGCATATGTATCGTACATAGCGCATAATTCTTCTTGACCGGGTGCTTCAGTTTTGCCTGCTGCAATCAGTTCCAGCTGTATCAGGGCGATGATGCAGTAATTCACAATGCCCCTGAATTCACCTTCTATAGCTTCTCCAACTTTCTGCACGCCTTTTTCTTCTATGCTGCGGATGCGCTGGGCCTTAATGAATATTTGGTCGGTGATGCTGCTGGGTCGCAGTACACGCCAGGCGGGGCCATAGTCTTCATTCTTTCTGGTAAATATTTCTCGGCAGGCATTAAGTTCCTGACGGTATTGAAGCGTGGTTTCCTGCATGTCGGTTTATTTTGCAAGTATAATGCCACTGTTCCAAGCTGCTCATCACTTTTCCCTTAATTGCCGTGGAAGGCTCCTTCGCGCGGAGCGCCCTTTGGTGATGGGCATCCTCAACCTCACCCCCGACAGCTTTTTTGCAGGAAGCCGTTTTTCGGGAGTGGATGCGGTGCTGCAGCATGCTGAGCGGATGCTGGCCGATGGCGCTGACATCCTGGACCTCGGCGGACAAAGCAGCCGTCCCGGGGCGGTCCAGGTTTCTGCCGAAGAAGAACTAAAACGGCTATTGCCGGCCCTGGAAGCCCTGGTAAAGCGTTTCCCGGAGGCGGTATTGAGCATTGATACTTTTTATTCCCGGGTAGCCAGCTCCTGTATTGCTGCCGGTGCTTCCATCATCAACGACATTTCTTCCGGAGAAGACGACCAGGAAATGCTGCCAACCATTGCCCGGTTGCAGGTGCCCTACATCGCCATGCACAAGAAGGGCAAACCCGGCAACATGCAGCAACAGGCTGTTTATGAGGACGTTACCCTGGAGGTGATGGATTATTTCTCACGGAAAATTCAACACTTTAAAAGTCAGGGCATCCACGAGTTGATTTTAGATCCGGGCTTCGGCTTTGCCAAAACGGTGGCACACAACTTTGAACTTCTGGGCCGGCTGGAAGATTTCCGCGTGCTGGGTTATCCTGTTTTGGCAGGCCTGTCGCGCAAATCAATGATTTGGCGCACCTTAAAAAGCGACCCGGAGCATGCGCTGAACGGCAGCACAGCGTTGCACGCGGTGGCCTTGATGAAGGGTGCCTCCATCCTCAGGGTGCACGATGTGCGCGAGGCGATGGAAACAGTAAAGCTGCTGAACTGCCTGCCTTAAGGATGCGCCGGAACTTTGCTAAGGGAATCCTGCCGGGCGCGCTCCAATATCTTTTCCAGCAACTGCTCGGGACTTAAATCAATGTCGGGCAACAGCAGGCGCACATCGTTTGCCAGCGGGGAATTCGGGAATTTCTTCAGAAATGCTTCATAGAGGGCCTTCCCCTTTTTTGTATTTCCGGATTCTACATAGTTATGCGCTCCGGCAAGCAGGGCGCGTTCCTGCCGCTTGTGTTCCGGAAACAGTTGACTGAACTTATCAAACACCTCGGCAGAACGATACCATTTACCCTGCCGTTCAAACAGCGCGGCCGCTGCAAACAGATAATCAGGGCTGTTGGCATTCTTAGGGTACTGGATGGCGAAATCAGCCAGGCGATAAGCGAGCGTGTCGGGCAAGGAATCGTAGCGTTCCTGCTTCACCTGTTGTTGATAAGGTGCCAGAGAGGCCTCCTGCTTTTGTTCCCTGCCTGCGCAGGCTGCCAGGATGAAGATGAATACTGCTGCTGTAAGAATTCCGCGGTTCATGATGCAAAAATAAGGTTCAGGCAATGCTGCTGAGGAACTCAGGCGGCATCAATGCCAATTTCTTCTTCGGTATTCTTCTCCACACGCAGGTTCTCGATGATGAACTCCTGGCGCTCCTGGGTATTCTTACCCATGTAGTAGGTTAGGATTTTCTCTATGCTGGCATCACGCAGGATGACCGGCTCTAATCGCATGTCTGCTCCTATAAACAGGCTGAATTCTTCAGGAGAAATCTCGCCCAGGCCCTTGAAGCGTGTAATTTCGGGCTTGCCACCCAACTTTTGAAGGGCCTTATGCTTTTCCTCGCTGTTGTAACAGTAGATGGTTTCCTTCTTATTCCGCACCCTGAACAGCGGGGTTTGCAGGATAAACAGATGCCCGTTGCGCACCAGGTCAGGGAAAAACTGTAGGAAGAAGGTGAGCAGAAGCAGGCGGATGTGCATGCCGTCCACGTCGGCATCGGTGGCAATGACAATGCGGTTAAAGCGCAGGTTGTCTATACTCTCCTCAATGTCCAGGGCGTGTTGGAGCAGGTTGAATTCCTCATTTTCGTAAACCACCTTTTTCTTCAGGCCATAGCAGTTCAGTGGCTTCCCCCGCAAGGAAAACACCGCCTGGGTCTCCACCCTGCGGCTCTTTGTGATGCTTCCGCTGGCACTGTCTCCTTCGGTGATGAACAGGGTGGTTTCATGTTTCATGTCTCCGTTGTTGTCGGAGTAGTGGAAACGGCAATCGCGCAGTTTTTTGTTGTGTACGGCTGCTTTCTTGGCGCGTTCGCGGGCCAGCTTCTGAACACCCGCCATGTCCTTGCGCTCGCGCTCGTTCAGTTGAATCTTCTTGAGCAGGGCTTCTGCGCTGGCCGGGTTTTTATGCAGAAAGTCGTCCACAGCCTTCTTCATAAAGTCCAGCACGGCACTCTTCACCGAAGGCCCATCGGGACCCATTTCGATGCTGCCCAGCTTGGTTTTGGTCTGGCTTTCGAATACAGGTTCCTGCACGCGGATACTCACCGCTGCAACGATGCTTCCGCGTATGTCTGAGGCTTCAAAGTCCTTTTTGTAAAACTCGCGCACGGTGCGTACAAAGGCCTCCCGGAATGCGGCCAAATGCGTGCCGCCCTGGGTGGTGTATTGCCCATTTACAAAAGAGTAATAGTCTTCGCCGTAGGCATTAGAATGGGAAAAGGCTATGTCTACGTCCTGACCTTTGAGGTGCACAATGGGATACAGCAGCTCTTCGCTGTGGGTTTTGTGTTCCAACAGGTCGAGCAGGCCGCGTTTGGAGATGAATTCCTTGCCGTTGTAGCGGATGCTCAGGCCGGCATTCAGATAAGTGTAGTTGCGGATTTGTTCTTCGAGGTATTCGGGGATGAAGCGATAGTTTCGGAAAATGCTTTCATCGGGCACGAAGCTTACGAAGGTGCCGTTGGGCTCTTTGCTTACTCCTTCAGGCACATCCAGCACCAGCTCTCCCCTGCTGAACTCTGCGCGTTTAGTCTTGCCGTCGCGGAAACTCTGCACCACAAACTGCTCGCTGAGGGCGTTTACTGCTTTGGTACCCACCCCGTTCAGACCAACGGATTTCTGGAAGGCCTTGCTGTCGTATTTACCGCCGGTATTGATCTTGCTCACGCAGTCAATCACTTTTCCCAGCGGGATACCCCTGCCGTAATCGCGGATTTCAACGCGCTGTTCCGTGATGCTGATGTCCAGTTTTTTACCATGCCCCATTACGTGCTCGTCAATGCTGTTGTCAAGCACTTCTTTCACCAGCACGTAGATGCCGTCGTCAGCACTGGTGCCGTCGCCCAGCTTCCCGATGTACATACCGGGGCGCAGACGGATGTGTTCTTTCCAGTCCAGGCTGCGTATTTGGTCTTCGGTATATTGCACTTGTTCGGCCATAGAGCAAAAATAAGGCTGTGGGGTGGAGCGATGGAGCGGAGTTTTGCACAGACAGGCACTGCAAGCGCCTCACACCCATTTCCCCGGGTTCAGTATTCCCTTGGGGTCAAATACCTGCTTGATGCCGCGCATCAGGGCAAAGTGTGTTTCGTTAAACACCACGTCCAGGTAGTCTTTCTGTACCAATCCGATGCCGTGTTCTCCGCTGATGGTGCCGCCTAAAGCTTTGCATTGTTCGAAGATTTCACGGATGGCTTTGGGAATTTCTTCCTTCCATTGCCGGTCGCTGAGTTGGTCTTTCAGGATGTTCACATGCAGGTTTCCATCGCCGGCATGGCCGTAGCAAACCGCACGAAATCCATATCGGGTGGAAATTTCCTTCACTGCCGCCATCAGTTCTGGCAAGGCGTAGCGAGGCACCACGGTATCCTCTTCCTTGTAGATGCTGACGCTTTTCACCACTTCGCCGATGCTGCGCCGCACCTTCCACCACTGCTCCTTCAGGGTTTCGTTATCAGCCAGCAGCACGTCTGAAGCGCCTGCGCTTTCCAGGAGCGGAAATAGCCGACCTGCCTCATCCAGCAGGGCTTCCGGATTGTTTCCATCAAGTTCTGCCAGCAGCCAGATTTCGGTATCCTGATATTCCGGGAAGGGTGTTTGGGTGGCGGCTACGGACATACGCACGCCGCTTTCTTCCATCAGTTCCAGCGCGGAAGGCTGAAATCCGGCCAGCAGCACCTCGTTTACCGCCTTACAGGCCTGCACCGGGTTGGCGAAAGGCGCGAGCAGCAGGATGGTATGGGCCGGCTTACTGATCAGGCGCAGCACCATTTCAGTAACTACACCCAAAGTTCCTTCGCTGCCCACCATAAGCTGGGTAAGGTTATAGCCGGTAGAATTCTTCACCGTATCGGCGCCGGTCCAGATGAGGGAACCATCGGGCAATGCCACCTGCAAGTTGAGCACATAATCTTTGGTGGTTCCGTATTTCACGGCGCGGGGACCGCCGCTGCTGTGGGCAATGTTGCCACCCAGAAAGCAGGAACCACGGCTGGCTGGGTCAGGCGGATAGAACAATCCGTACCGGGCAGCTTCCTCGCGCAGCACTTCGTTGATCACCCCGGGCTGCACCCTTGCCTGGAAATTCTTCGTGTCGATGTGCAGGATGCGGTTCATCCGTTCCAGCGAAAGGCTGATGCCTCCGCGCACAGGCAATGATCCGCCGCTCAGTCCGGTACCTGCCCCGCGCGGGGTGACGGCAATGTTGTGTTCATGGCAATAAGCCAAGATGGCAGCTACTTCTTCTGCAGTATTGGGCAGCAGTACACCATTGGGCGGAAAAAAAAGATCTTCCGTGTAATCGCGGGCATAGGACTGCAATGACTCATCTCCTGTCAGAACGGCCTCCTCACCAAGCATAGAGGCAAAGAATTCCAGATTCCCGATGTTTACAGTCTGAAAGGGATAAGCCATAGGGCAATGTTAATGAGGAAATGGGACATGCAGAAAATCAGGCAACCCATAGCGTTTGGCACTTAAACGAAGCATTCTGACAATACTACTTCCCCAATAGAGTCTTACTGCGAATCCTTGATTTCAGCATGCTCGTTTTTAGACAAAGGTGATTTGCCGAACAGATCTGCATAAATACCCAGCACCATAAAGTTACGGCCCGTCTCGTCAGTGATTCTGTAGTCAAACTGATATAGATAGCCCAGTTGAAAGGCAACAGAAGGGGCGACTTTATAATTCAGGGCCAGGAGCATGCGGTTTCTTTCGAAATAAGGCTCTCTGTCGGTGAAGAACAATTCATTGCTGGCGCTAAGGGACAGTGGACTCTTGCCATTCTTTCCCTTGCCCGGCATGTAGGAAAGGCCCAGTCTGTACCTGAACCTGTTCCGATAACCGCTGCTCGTAAATCTGAACTCGGCGCGATAACGCTGTTCCACTTTCAAAGGACCGAAAGACTGCATCAGGATTGCCTGCGGCCAGATGCGAAATTCATCGTTGTTTTTGGGCAGAACGAAATTGCCACCTTCCCGGTAAGTTTGGTAACTACCCGCACCCAGTGTGAGTTTAAACTGCTTGCTCAACTTATAATTCACACCGGCTTTGTATTCGTAATAATGGAAATGATCGTAGAACTTGAGGGAGCGCAACTGTGCCTCTCCGAATATGCTGGTTTTCGAATTGAGTGTGTATTTGATATTCAGGATGTTCCAGCTTCCTGTTTGCGGCATTTGGGCGCGGCAGGCCGGGATTGAGAATACCAACACCAGAAACGCAGTTATACCTGTTTTCACGGTAAATGAGTTGAAATTACCGAAATGGATTTCTGAAGAATCTGTGAATTCGGAATGGTAATAATCTCACCGCTGTCGGTTTTCAGGTGAAGAAAAAAATAGGTGAGGTCGGTAATTTCACCTTCAAAGGGATAGTCTTTATCCATCACCCGGATGGTATCACCAATTTTCAGTGGATGGTTGAAGAACAGAATAATACCGGAAGTGATATTGGACAAAAGCGACCACTGGGCAAAAAAGGCAATTCCGAGCGCAGTGAGCACCGCGCTGGCAAAAGCAGCTATTTCATTTTGCCTGAAACCCCATACCGCAGTAAGAAAAATAGCGGCAACGATGGTGGCCAGAAGATGCAGTGCCTTGACAATAATCTTCCTTCTTGCCCTTTGCAGTGAGGTATTCTTGAGGCTCTTATTGATAATCGTTTTGATGGTGATGAAGATGATTACATAAATAACAAGGATAACGATACTCTCAAAAATCTTCAGCTTTTGCGGATCCATAACGCTTTTCAGAAAGGTTCGTGAAGATATGCAGGAATTTCAAATCCCGACGAAACCAAATGAAGCAGGTTTGCCTTTAACATTGCGATTCCATGCCGGAGCCGCTTATATCCATACTGCTGCCCTACCGCGATGCGGAGCCCTGGCTGCGGGAATGTCTGGATTCCATCGCAGCGCAAAACATGCAACAATTTGAGGTATTGATGGTAAACGATGGCTCTAAAGACCATTCCCCGCACATTGCCCGCGATTTTGCGGCCTTAGATATGCGTTTTGTGGCATTGGAAAATCCGCAGAGCGGTCTGGTTGCAGCCAACCGTTATGGGCTTAATCAGGCCAGCGGCACCCTGATTACACGCATGGATGCCGACGACCTGATGCCGCCGGGAAAGCTTGAATTGTTGTCTTCCCCCTTGCTTCAGGCAGGCAAAGGCCATGTGAGTACCGGACATGTGCGCTATTTCCCGAGGGAAGAACTGGGCATTGGAACCTTGCACTACGAACAATGGCTGAACGAGCGCTGCCAGAACAATGACCACTGGAAATGGATATGGCGCGAATGTGTTATTCCCAGCCCATGCTGGATGGCATACCGGGAAGACTTGCTGGAATTGTATGCCTTTGAACACGATATTTATCCAGATGATTACGAGTTGATGTTCCGATTTTACCGCGCAGGATTTGTGGTATTGCCGGTGAATCAACTGTGCCACCTGTGGCGGCAGCACAAGCTGCGTATGTCCAGACAGCATGAAGGGTTTAAAACAGAAGCATTCATGCGGATGAAGCTCGAACGACTATACGAAAGCTTTGACATGGCTGCAAGGAAGCTCTACCTTCTGGGGCATGGAAAGAAGGCGAAGATGCTGGTGCAATTTCTGCCTCAGGGGCAGAATTTTCAATGGTTCAGCGAACGACCCAAGGCGGCAGGCAACGAAATCATGGGTTACCGCATCTATTCTGTGAATGAACTGAAATTCAGTGCCGACGCCCTGATTATTTCCACTTTATCAACTTATGAAAACCACGACCACTTATACCAATCCATTATGGATCAAGGGTTTGAATGGAACAGGACTATGCTGCGCTGGTGCTGAGATTCTGAAAAAAACATTAATATTGTTCAAGGCCCTGCTTATGACAAAACTTTACCGCCGCATCATTTTCTCTCTTTTTCTCAACAGTTGCGGGTTCTGCTTCCTGCCCTTGGTTCAAGGCCAGCAGGGTCCCCTGCGTTTGAAAACAGGACTGGTATATCTGAACGCGGATTCCCGTGTTCCTGTATCTACTGTATTGCAAGAAGACATCGTGCTGATTCAGTTCAGCGCCATGCCCGACGAAAGCACCAAAGCATCTTTAGCCGCAGAGGGCATCGCTTTGCTGGAATATCTTCCTGAGCTCAGTTGGTATGCCAAGGTGAAGCCGGACGCATATGGCAAAGATCTCGCAAGCTTTGGTGTTTACAGTGTAAGCACCGTTCAGGCCGGATGGAAAAGCGAACTCAACCTGGCTGTTGATTCCTTCCCGGAATGGGCCCGTACCATGGACGATGAATATCTTTTTCGCGCCTATTACCCAAGCGGATTTCCGAGTACCCTTGCCGAAAACCGATTGCTCGAAGCTGGACTGACCATTCATTATCACGGCGAGCAGTTTCAATATTTCGAAGTTCTTGGCAACAGGGAAGCGATGATTCGCCTTTCTGATGTACATGGAATTTACTGGATGGAGCCGGTTCCTCCACCGGTAGAGGCCAACAACTATCCCGGGCGCATCAACCACCGCGCTTTTACGCTGAATATGCCCAAGCCGAAGGGTCGGGCGCTGCTGGGCAGCGGTGTGGTTATTGGCGAATGGGACGGAGCCGGCGCAGGTTCGCATGTGGATTACAATGACCGTATGATCCTCAAGCAGCCCTTTGCAGCAGGTGCCAACGGCAACCACGCCACGCACGTGGCAGGTACGATGGTTAGTGGAGGCATCATTGACCCCTTCGCCCAGGGTATGGCGCCCAAAGCTTCAGTATTCAGCTGGGATTTTGGAGGCAACATCCCCGCGGAAATGGATACCGCCTCCAGGCGCGACAGCATTGTGATGACCAATAACTCCTACGGTTATGGGTCTGACCCTTGCGCCACACGTGGCACCTACGATGGTATCAGCCGCGATCTGGACATTTTGGTAAACAAATACCCCTACTTGAGCCACCAGTTCAGCTCAGGCAATTCTCGCAGCAGCAACTGCGCCACCGGCGGATACCGCACCATCAATAGCGGATTCCAGGCGGCGAAGAACAACATCACCGTGGGCGCCCTCACCGCTACCGACGGCAATAGCACCTTCCACAGCTATGGCCCCATGCGCGATGGAAGGATGAAACCGGAAATCTGTGCCCAGGGCGTGAGCGTCTATTCCACCTTACCCAACAATACCTATCAGGGGGGCTGGAACGGCACCTCCATGTCTTGCCCAGGCGCCACCGGAACCATCGCCCTGCTGCACGAACGCTTCAAGCAGGTAAACAGCAACAGGAAGCCATTGGCGCATACACTCAGGGCCATTGTGTGCAATACCTGCGATGATATTGGAAATACCGGACCTGATTATGCCTTCGGCTTTGGCCGCATCAACGGCATTACAGCTGCCGTAGCCATTGAAAACAATTGGTGGAAAGCCGACAGCATAGCGCATGGTAAGTTATGGACCGATACGGTTTATGTGCCTTCCGGAACTGCGCGTTTTCAGGTTACACTCAGCTGGGATGACCCACCAGCAGCCGTCAGCGCAGCCCCTTCGCTTGTCAATGACCTCGACCTTGAAGTCACCGATTCCCTGGGAAATGTATTTCGTCCCTGGACCTTGGACCCCGGCTGTCATACCTGTCTGGCCGTGCGCAAGCGCGACAGTCTGAACAATAACGAGCAATTTTATATGGATAATCCTGCTTCGGGCAAATGGGTAATTCGTGTGAAAGGAACGAAGGTTACCGCAGGAAAGGAGGCATTTACCGTGAGCCGGCTGGCCTACAAACCCACCATCCGTGTTACCTATCCCAATGGACTGGAATCATTTGTGCCACCCGCAGCAGCAGCACCACAAACCATTACCTGGGATGCCTTTGGGGTAAGCGGAACCTTCAGCATTGACTACAGCGCCGACAGCGGAAGTACCTGGAATTCCATTACTACCGGACTGGCCAACACTACGCGCTATTTCACCTGGAACAATGCTCCTGCCGGATTGAATACCCGAAAAGCGCTGGTCAGGGTGAAAACAACCAGCCTGAACGACATCAGCGATACCACCTTCCATATTTATTCCCTGGCCAATACGCCACAGGCCGTTACCTGCAACAAACAGATCCATCTTTACTGGCGTCGCACCCCGGGTGCAGCCGGCTATCAGGTACTTCAGAGCAAGAACAGCTTCATGGAACAGATTGCCTACACCACGGATACGTTTTATACCCTCACCGGTTTGAACAACGGAACTGCATATTGGTTCTCGCTGCAGGCAGTAGGAACTACCCGAGCCATCGGCCCACGAACCCAGGGCGTGTCCTTTACACCATCGGCAAACCCCTTGCCTCCCAGCATCAGCACTGAACCCTTGTCTACAACAGTATGTGCCGGAAGTACCTTGAGCATCTTCAGTCGCGCTACAGGCACAGCCGCCTTTAACAGACAGTGGCAGTACAGCAGCGATTCCGGTAGAACCTGGATCAACCTTCCCGGAAAAATCAGCGACACGCTAAGCATCAGTAATTTCCCCTGGACCAACAAGAACTACCTGTATCGAAACAGATATCAAAACGTGTGCAGGAATTTCATCTTCACCGGACCTGCCAAGATCAATGTGGATACGCCCGTTTTATTCAACAACACCCTGAGCGATGCTTGGAAATGCGAAGGCGACTCTGTGGCTTGGACCGTGAACTTCAGCGCAGCAAGAAGGCCTTCCCTTATCTGGCAGCGCAGCACCAATAATGGCGCCACCTGGACGGACCTGAGCAGCGATACGTTCAACACACTGAAGATAAAAAATGTGGTGTTTGCCATGAATAAATACCGCTACCGGATGCAGGCCAGCAATTTCTGTGAATCCAGAAAATCGTCCTCTTCCGCAGTATTGAATGTGCGACCACCTCTGCGCCTGTTGCTTCCACCCGATACCACCATCTGCTTCGGTGCGGCCATTGATCTTATTGCCAACGGCACCGGCGGCGACAGCACCCGCTATATTTTTAACTGGACCGGCTTCCCCGCAGGAAATAAAATACAGGTAAAACCATCCGCAAAGAAGGTGTATTACGTTAATCTCGACGACCAATGTACCAACTATGATGTTCAGGACAGCATTATTGTACAGGTTCGGGCACCTCTTGCTTTGAAACTGAATAACGATACCACTTTGTGCAATGGACGACCTGTGCGGCTGAGCGCCAGCATGACCGGCGGACGCAGCAATACCTATCAATACCTGTGGACACCGGGTAACCTGAAGACCGCAATCATCACCGTGGCCCCTTCCGACACAACCCGATACAGGGTTCGCGTTACCGATGGCTGCACCCCTGACTCGGCCGTAGGCAGCGTGCTGGTGCGCGTGCTGAAGCCGATGGACCTCACCCTGACCCGTGACACGATTTTGTGTCAGGGAAGAGGCATCTTTCTCAACGCAACTCCTGCCGGAGGCAGACTAAGCAGCCGCACCGTGCGCTGGAACCAGGGACTTGGAACCGGCTGGACTAAATGGATACAGCCCACTTCCACAACAAGCTATATGGCCATCTTGAGCGACGGCTGTTCTGTGAAAGAAGATACTGCCCTTGTCACCGTGCAGATGCGCACCCCGCTGATGTTGACGCTGAACAAGGATACTACCATCTGTGCCGGCACCAAGGCGAATCTGTACACCAAGAGCGGCGGAGGCCTGAACAGCGGATATCTTGTCCAATGGAATCAGGGATTGATGAATGGAGCCACGCATCTGGTGCAACCTGCTGCCACTACTACCTACCGGGCCGTACTTTCTGATGGCTGCACGGTGAAAAACGATACCCAGCTAGTAACCGTAAACGTGCGGCCGCTGCTGGATGTGCGCCTGGGTAATGATACCACCTTGTGCTACGGCAACAGCATCACCATGAATGCAATTTCCACGGGCGGCAACGGAATATACAGCCACCGCTGGGAAGACAAAGCAAATCCTGCCGTTTCACTGGGCAGCGGAAGCAGCCTGACTGCGGCCCCTCTGAGCACCATTACCTACAGGCTGATTCTGTCGGACGGATGCTCAGTGAAAAATGATACCGATGAGCTGAAGGTTACCGTGTTGCCCAACCTGAAACTCAGCACGAGCCCGGACACTTCCATCTGCTTTGGCAACAGCGCCTTGCTGCGCAGCAGTGTAAGCGGCGGAAAAGGGAGCTACACCTACAACTGGACTGATGTGTCTACAAGCCTGGCAGTGGGCAGCAATGCGCAACTGAGCAGTAGCCCGGGAACAAGCAGACGTTACCGCATTGCGGTGAGCGACGGCTGCACGGCCAATCCTCCTTCCGCTGAAATACAGGTAACTGTGGAGGCCCTGCCGAGTGCCGCCTTCATCTTGTCTGATACCACCGCCTGCGCCCCTGCCACCCTGCAGTTGCGGAACAATAGCGTGGGTGTGCGTTTCACACTAAACGGACGCAGATACAGCGGCGCCGATACCCTCATCAAACCCAATGTTGGGCTTACAAAAATTCAGCTCAGGGCCTTCAACGTGCTGGGCTGTCCGGACAGCTTCAGCAGGATGATAGAAGTGCATCCTAAGCCACAGGCAGGATTCAGCTATTCCCCTGCCGACCCGAGGGAACTGGATATGATTACCTTCACCGATGGCAGCATCGGCGCTGATAACTACACCTGGGAATTGCCTCATGGCAGCTTCTTCACCCCTGCCGTGCCCGGCTGGAGTTCGAAAGATACCGGAAGCTGGCTCCTGCGGCAGATTGTAAGCACGAACAAAGGTTGCAGCGATACCTTCAGCACCTGGCTGCGCGTGGGCGTTGGCTATTTCCTGCAGATACCCACGGCCTTCACACCCAACGGCGACGGGCTGAACGACATCTGGAAGCCCCTCACCCGCGGCGCCCGTAACTACGAACTGAAGGTGTTCAACCGCTGGGGACAGATGGTTTTTTCCACCAACAACATGAACCAAGGCTGGGATGGACTCAACGCTACCGAAGGCGTGTACGTTTACACCCTGAGTTTCGTGAACGGCTACGACAAACGCATCAGCGAAAAAGGGGTTATCACTTTGATGCGCTAAGCCGGTGTAGGCTGCTGAGTTTGGGAGTTTTAAAACGTTGGAACTCCTCTCGTGGTGAGCCCCCCTGTCATCCTGCTGTCATGGTGAGCCCCGCCTGCCTATACTTGTAGGAGTCGAACCATTGTAACTCCTGTCATGGTGTCCCTCCCTTCGATAAACTCCCCCACAGCTCTTTGCTTCGCAACTCGGTGGGGGCAGGCAGGGCAAGCTGGGAACCAAGCCGCTTGCCCCCCTGTCGCTCATTGCATTCGCTTACGCCTGCCCCGTAAATGAGCGAAGCGCATGACAGGGGGGCAGGCGCTGAAGTTAAGCGAGCGGCGGGGAACTACGAACAACAGCTTGCGACATTGGGGTGCCAGGAATTTAGTTTAGTCCCGCCGAGGCGGGGCGATATATAAATAGGATAACAGGAAACAAACTTTCGGCAGCTTACTAATTGTTCGAAGCCTCTGCCCACAGCCAAAAGTCAGATAACGCTCAACGTTTTTCGGGTACTGACATTCATCCCCTCAGGCATCCAGATCGAGCACGATGCGCAGGTTTTCCTGCACGGCTTTGGACAATGGCCTCGGCAGTTTGCCGATTTTTCGCAACAGCCTTCGGTTATCAATCGCCCGCAACTGGTCTATAACCACGTCGCAGTCTTCCTGAACCTGCGCTGTACCCTTGGGTATATGAACGCGAAGTATATTGCTTTGAGGCTTCACATTACTGGTTATCGGACACACCAGCGTTGATGGATGAACTTTGTTGAGTAAATCGCTTTGCACAATCAATACGGGCCGAACCTTGCCGATTTCTGTGCCTACCCTGGGGTTCAAGTCGGCAAGCCAGATTTCAAACTTCCGTACCATCGCCATCCGCCAGATGTTCAAAATCTTCAAGCACCTGCATTGAATCCTCGGCCACCAGCCTGGATTCGGTTTCCAGTTGCGCAGCAAGCAATTCCTTGCGATTGCTTTTGTTGTACGTGGCCAGCGCCTCGTTGATGTAGCGGTTTCTTGGTTTCTTGATTTTCAGCAAAAGGTCTTCCGTTTCCTGGAAAATCTCGTCATCAATTTTTAACAGAATGGATTTCATAGATAAAGATATACCAAAGGTATATACTATTTTCTATTATCAATCATCAGTTCTTGGGAAATACGCGAATCAAACACCCCGAAAAAAGGAAGGTTGTTGCGTGCCTGCTCCACTCCTTAAGGATTAGTTCTGTTTGAAGCATTCCCGGAATTCCAACTTGTCGCGTCGCCCCGCTTAGACGGATTCGCATTTATTCCTCGAACCCACTCCACATGGTTCCCCGCCGCTCGCTGCGCTTGGGCGGGGCAAGCAGCTCAGGATGACAGCACGCTCACCATGACAGGCTTTTTGGCTCACCTCAGAAAACGGTCAACTTTATTCAGGCACTTATACCTTACCACTTACCACTTACCACTACCAATATATCGCCCCGCTGGGGCTTGTTTATTCAATACTCGAAGTTTCTGCACACAATCTGAATGCAAAAAACGGTCAACCTATTTCAGGCACTTATCCCTTATCACTACCAATATATCGCCCC
>CANHRE010000031.1 GCA_947463095.1 Flavobacteriales bacterium
CTTGACCTGGGGCAATGGCAATGCGCCGTTTAGTGAGGCCACCATGGGTTTTCTTGGTAGTTCTGACTTCGGTTGGGCCATCAGCCGCGAACACAGGGGCTTTAATCAGAACGGTATAGTTGGGTACATGGAAAGCCATGATGAAGAACGCCTGATGTATAAGAATAAAAAGTTTGGCAATGCCTCAGGTACCTATCTGGTGCAGAACTTGCCGGTGGGACTGAGCAGGGTTGCTATGACTTCCTGTTTGTTTCTGCCGGTGCCGGGTCCGAAAATGATCTGGCAGTTTGGGGAATTGGGCTACGACTATTCCATCAACTATTGCAGCAACGGAACGGAAAGCCCTAACTGCCGGCTGGACGTAAAACCTGTTCGTTGGGATTACTGGAATGATACCAACCGCCGTAAACTGTACTATGTGATGGCCGCCATGAACTATTTGAAAACCTTTGACGAGGTGGCATTTCCCGTTGATTATGATCTGAATGCAGCCGGGCAGTATAAGCGTTTGAACCTGTGGCATCCAAACCTGAATGTGGTGGTAGTCAGCAACTTCGGGATGGCAGCGGGCAGCGCTGATCCGAATTTCCCCTTCACCGGTCGCTGGTATGATTACCTAAGCGGTGACAGCATGGATGTGAACAATAAGAACGGGTCTATATCGCTGCCCGCAGGTGGCTACAAGGTGTATACCAGCAGGCGTGTGGCTCACCCATATTACTGGAAGTCTTTAAACAGCAGTACAGCCACCGTAGATGTTCCAGGTATGGCCATCCGCAGCTACCCAAATCCGGCAAAAGAACTGCTCCACATTGAAGCAGGCATTGAATCTTTCAAGGCAAGCATTTTTGACTTAAGCGGGAAAAAGTTAATGCAGGAATACGGAGCATCCGGCAAGTTAACTTTGGTCCTACACGGACTGAAGCCGGGGATGTACCTTCTGGAAATCAGCAGCGATGGCGGGGTGCACAGCAGCCGCCTGCTTGTTGAATAAACCAGAATTAGCCGAGCAGTTCCTTCACCAGCGCGGAAATCAGTTTACCCTCTGCTACTGGACCAAATTCCTTCATGGCAAGGGGCATCACCTTTCCTAGGTCTTTAGCGCCCTGTGCGCCAGTTTGTTCTATCAGCTTAACGATGTTGCTGCGCAAGGAGGCTTCGTCTATTTGTGCAGGCAGGTAGCTTTCCAGCACGACCAGTTCTTGTTCTTCCTTTAGGGCCAGGTCTTCGCGACCCGCATTGCGGAACTGTTCCAGGGAATCGCGACGTTGCTTGGCAAGCTTTTGGAGGGCTTTCAGGCAGGCTTCATCGGTAACCGGTGCCTGCCCCTCGGCAGTTTGAAGCAACAGAAAGGCGCTTTTTATGCTGCGCAGCGAGCGAATCTTTACCTCATCGCGGGCCTTCATGGCCTGCTTCAGGTCCTCATTAACACGTTCAGTCAGGTTCATGCTGCAAATTAACCGATTGCGCTGCAAACACTGCTATTCTTCAAAATACGCTTACTTTGCACACCCGATTTTATGGCCGGAACATATTTCGACTTTGAAAAGCCCCTGCAGGAATTGCAGGAACAGTTGGATAAAGCGCGCGAAACCCACGAGAAAGGTAAAGTGGATATGAGCGAACTCATCACACAACTGGAGGGCAAAATCGAAGCCACCAGAAAGGAAATCTATTCCCATCTGAACGGATGGCAGAAAGTACAAATTAGCCGTCACCCTGAACGTCCTTATTCGCTTGACTACATTGAACACATCACCAGCGACTTTATCGAGTTGCACGGCGACCGCAATGTGAAAGATGATAAGGCCATCGTGGGTGGCTTTGCCAGTATTGACGGTGAAACGGTGATGATCATCGGCCACCAGAAAGGACGCAACACTAAGCAGCGGCAATACCGCAACTTCGGGATGCCCAATCCTGAAGGATACCGCAAGGCGCTGCGCCTTATGAAGCTGGCGGAGAAATTCAGGAAGCCCATCATCACCTTCATTGACACCCCCGGAGCTTCACCAGGCCTTGAGGCCGAAGAACGCGGTCAGGGTGAAGCCATCGCCCGCAATCTGCTGGAAATGGCCGTGCTGAAGGTGCCGGTGATCTGCATCGTTATTGGCGAAGGCGCTTCCGGTGGTGCCCTTGGCATTGGCGTTGGCGATCGTGTGCTGATGATGGAGTACACCTGGTATTCCGTGATTTCACCGGAAAGCTGTTCTTCTATCCTCTGGAGAAGCTGGGACTATAAAGAAAAAGCGGCAGATGCACTGAAGTTGTCTGCAGAAGATATGCTCGGCAATAAGCTTATCGACGGCATCATCCGCGAGCCGCTGGGCGGCGCCCACAACAATCCGGAAGCGGCATTTAAAGCCGTTAAAGATGAAATCAAGAAACACCTGAAGGTGCTTAAAGCCATGGAACCCGATGAACTCGTAACCACCCGCGTAGAGAAATTCGGCTCTATGGGTGTTTATGTTGAAGGCTGAAAGGCTTATATTTCTTTACCGGCAAGCACCAGCCCACCCAAAGGGCCGCAGTGAAACAGCACATCCAAAACACCCACTTGTGGGCTGAATGGATAGCGCTCCGTGAAATATTGTCCGTAATCGCTTAATGTGCCCGGTTCCCAGTCTTCCCCGGAGGGCGCAAGGCCTTCATACACTGCCAGAGGTTCAGGCAGTTTCAAACAATCACATATCAACTGTAAAGCGGCCATGTTCATGTCAAACAGGTGCATATAGTGGCTGAACAACAATGGCTCAATCAGGTAATCGTAGTAGCGGTAAAATGCCGATGTGCCATAGGCTGTTTTTAAAGCATGCCGGCATTCTTTAGCCCATTTTTCATTGTTCAGGGGCCTTACTTCCCGAAGGTCATCGCGTGGACCTTTGCGCAGGGGGACGCTGAGCTGCTGCAAACCATTGGGGCCGCGGATGATGCTTCGGTTGGCCTCTGCCTGTGCCGATCTGTGCATCCAAGGCGTTAATCCTACAGGTTGTTGGTTCAGGTATTGCCGGAACCATGCGACGGAAGGAAACCAATGGGGATTGAGCAGGTTCATAGGCGTTCCACAATCCCCTGGTCTTTGCAATGGCGCAGCATGGCCCCGGCATTCATGCCTGTAGCCGGGTGCATCCAGCTGCTCCATATATCGTTCAGTGGTATCAAGGCAAAGCGGCGATCCGGTAAATAAAGATGCGGTACTTGAAGAGCGGCGTGGGCGATCATCCTGCCTCCATAAACCAGGATGTCCAGGTCTATAACCCTCGGTCCGAGGGGTATGTTGCGTATGCGCCCCAAGCGTTGTTCTATAAACTGCAGGCGTTTCAGCAGTGCCAGCGGTGGCAGGGGTGTACGCAGCAGCACGGCCTGGTTCAGAAAGTAATCCTGCTGAGCATATCCCCATGGACTGCTGCGGTACAGGTGTGAACATCGGACAATCCTGCCACAGGACGTGGCAAGGAGGTTTAAAGCATGTTTAATCTGCAGGTCCGGCCCATCGAGGTTCGAACCAAGCAGAATGACTGCTGGGACAGCATGGGAATAGTTTTTTACCGATGGGAGAACACCCATTTCTTCTGACCCAAAAAGTTGACCACCATGCTTACGGCGGTAGCCAGGATCACAGCGAAAATTTTGTCGGCCTTAAAGGCTAAGAACTCGTCTATGACGCCCATGTTGTCGCGGAAACTCACCACTATTTCCCTGTTGGGCAGCCAACGAAGGAACAGCTCATTGCTCATGATGTTGAGGAAACCGCTCACGGCATACAAGGTGATGTAACGGGCAAACAGCTTGCCGGTGTGCTTTTGCTCTCCCCAAGTCCACCATTTGTTCAGGTGGTAGCTGGTTAACACGCCCGAGCCAAAACCGACGGCCTTGGAAATCCAGGTAGGCCAGTACTGCGAGCATAGGTAATACACGCCCAGATCTATGCCGAAACAGATAAATCCAACGATACTGAATTTAGTAATCTGGATGTAGGTATCCCTTGATATCAAAACGTTGCGAAGATAGTTTTTCGATTTATGAACTGTATCACCGGCTTCATCATCCTTGCAAAAGTGCATATCCGTCCCAGCGGCATTCCATTCCGGTAATCAGCGCGCGGTTCACGGGTAAATGGCCGGCTGGAATTCCAAACAACACCGGGATTTTGCTGTGGCGTGTATGGTGCAGGATGATCTCTTCTGCCTGAAAACCAAATGGAATGGCGTGGTCTTTCATGTCTGTCATGCCTCCCACCAATAGGGCGCTGATGCGGTTGAACACCCCCCCCAGTTGCAGCGACAGCATCATACGGTCCAGATGATAGTAATATTCGTCCAGGTCTTCGATAAACAGAACATCGCCATCCTGTACCGGAAAAAATGGTGTTTGGGACAAAGCGTAGAGCATGGAAAGGTTGCCGCCAACCAGTCGGCCGGAGAAGGGTTTTCCCCGGTGTATTTCGCCTTCTGGAAACAGTTTCAGGCTTCCTTGTTCCGCTGCGTCCATCATGGCATGAAAAGAATCTTGTGCCTGCCGGTCGGCCAGACGCAGGCTGTAGGGCATAGGGGCATGCAGGCCTGCTAGTTGTGCTTCAGTATCGGCAGCAGCCAGCAGGGCTGTGATGTCGCTAAAGCCCATCAGCCACTTTGGGTTCACACGAAGCTGCGCCCAGTGGATGGCATCCAGAATGCGCATAGAGCCATAGCCGCCGCGGGCAAACCAGATGGCCTTCACTTCCGGGTCATCAATAAAATGGTTGACGTCCTGGGCGCGTTGTATGTCGTTGCCGCCCCACTGATGAACGGGTGTGGTGCAATGCGGCGACAAGCGACAGCGGTAGCCTCTTCCTTCCAGCATGTGCAGGGCTGGTTCCAGCTCTTCAGAGGTAACATAACGCGCAGGTGCGCAGATGCCCACCAGATCGCCCGTTTGCAGCAGAGGTGGCAACTGTGTCATTCAGGAAGTTTTTTCTTCTCTTCATCCAGGGCCTGCTCCATGGCAGAAATGCGCTCCAAACAAAAGGCTGCCAATGCAGAGGCTTCTTCCATGATGGCTGCCATACGGTCCATATCCGGCTCGCCCTGCTCCATCTCTTCCAGCAATGCCTGCAAACGCGCTGCGGCTTCTTTGTAGCTCAAGTCTTTATATGCTTCGCTCATCGTTTTTTATTTCAGTAATGTCTGCTTCTATGCGGGCGCCCTTCATCAGCAGGGTGATGCGGCTGCCCGCCTGGAGCGTTGACGTATCGTCAACCCTGCCGCCGTTGTGATACACCAGAGCATAGCCCTGTTCCAATAGTTTGGAAGGATCCATTTGTCTGACCAGTCGCAGGGTATGTTCTACCCATTGCTTCTGCCTGTTCAGCCTCCAGTGCGCTTGTTGCAGTATGGCCTTCCAACGGGTGATGGTTTCCCTTCGCGCGCGCTCCATCTTTCGACGAGCAGCACCCTCTATGCTGCGATAATCCTGCATGATGCCGCTGATAAAGTGTAGGTTGTGTTCAAGAATGGCTGCGGCAACCTTGGTTGGCGTTTTATGGCTCTGTGCGGCCATCAGGTCGGCAAGGCTGACATTCCGTTCATGGCCTATACCCGTGAAAACAGGAACTGGGCATAACCCTGTAGCCAAAACTGTTTCATAGGCATCAAAGGCGCTCAGGTCGGTGTTTGAACCGCCGCCGCGCACCATCACCACTATGTCGAATGCCGCCGCCTGCTGCCCCACAGCTGTTAATGCCGCCGATAATTGTCTTGCTGCGCCTTCACCCTGGACCAAGGAAGGAAACAAGGTGATGGAAAAACCGAAGCCATAAGGGTTACGCAATAACTCATGTGTGAAGTCGCGCAATCCATCGCTGTCAGGTGCCGTTATCAAGGCGATACGCTGCAGCACCAGGGGAATGTCCAGCTGGCTGTTGCTGCTGAAGTAGTTGCCATCCGCCTGGAAAAAGTGTTCCGGATGTCCCATCAGCAGGCGGTCCAGAACCTCTTGCTTATCCTGTTCCATGCGCCCTATGGTATAGGTGCTGTCCATACGAAGCACCTGCAGCCGCATGCCAAATCGCGTATTGTAGGTAACCTGTACCTGCAGCAACAATTGCAGGTTGCCGCGGAATGCGATGCCGGTACTCAACTCAAAACCCTTAATGATGGGGTATTCGTTTCGCCAGATAACGGCATCGGCGGAAGCCAGAATATTGCCGCCCTCCTGCTCCACCAGTTTGAAGAAGCAGTATTGACGATCTTGGTAATTCCGCAAATCCGTGATTTCCGCCTTCACCCAGAACAGGCGTCCGTAGAAGTTGGCATTGATGCTGTCGGCTATAACTCCTGTGAGTTCTGAAAGGCGCAGGGGATTGCTCATGAATGCCGCCCCCCGGTGCTGTAACGTTTTTTAATTTCGGCGATGGCCTCTGGGATGCCAATACCTGCCGGCTTGGCAATGCAACGTATTCCCTGTTTGCTCAGCTCCTGATGACGGTTGGGGTCCACCAGCCAGATGCCGCAATCGTGCGGGGTGAAGTTTACCAGGCCCGCTGCGGGGTATACTTCCAGCGAAGTGCCTGTAATGATGAACACATCTGCCTTTGTAGCGATGGAAATGGCTGTGTCCATCATGGGAACGGCCTCGCCAAACCACACAATGTCGGGGCGCAAGGGGAAACCTTCCGGGCAATGCATGTCCGCGTGCAGCAGACCGTTGTCGAGGCGTTGGCGGAATGTCGGGTTTCCCGTACTCCTGGCATACATCAGTTCTCCGTGCAGGTGAATCACTTTTGTGGAGCCTGCACGCTCGTGCAGGTCATCCACATTTTGTGTGATTACGGAAACCTGGTATTCGGATTCAAGTTCGGCTAAAGCCAGGTGGGCAGCATTGGGTTGCGACTGAAGCAGGTTCAGCCGGCGCTGGTTGTAAAAATCAAGCACCAGATTCTTATTACGGAGCCAGGCTTGTGGGCTGGCCACATCTTCTACGCGGTGTCCTTCCCATAGTCCATCGGCATCGCGAAAGGTGCGAATACCGCTTTCGGCGCTGATTCCCGCTCCACTGAACACTACGATATGCATCTGCCTGCAAGATAATAAACGCCGGCAAGCAGGGGAGCGGCTGCCCCGCGTTTTTGCAGATTAAGTGTACCTTTGTGCCATGAAGTTCATCGCGGACATCAACATCATGCCTTTGAAAGGATTGTTGGATCCCCAGGGCAAAGCCGTGGGCCACAGCATGCCCTCCATAGGGTTGAACAACATCGGCGATGTGCGCATCGGCAAACATATCCAGCTGGAAATTGAAGCCGAACATGAGGCCGCTGCCCATGAAAGCGCTGAGGTAGCCTGCCGCAAGCTTCTGGCCAACCTGATTATGGAGTCATTCCACATCAGCATACGCCAGGCCTGAGAACTTGGGGCCACCGGGTTCCTTCAGCTTATGCGAATCCTGATACAACGCGTCAGCCAAGCATTGGTGCAGGTGGATGGGAATACCGTAGCTTCCATAGGCCATGGTTTTCTCGTTCTTGTGGGAATTGGTGAGCATGATGCGCAGTCAGACGCCGACTGGCTGGCAGAAAAGCTCTTGGGAATGCGCGTTTTTTCAGACGCGGAGGGTAAGATGAACTTAAATCTGGAACAATGCGGTGGAAGCCTGTTGCTGGTAAGTCAGTTTACGCTGTTTGCCCAGACGAAAAAGGGCAACCGTCCTTCTTTTATTGAAGCGGCACGGCCTGAAACAGCGCAGCCTCTGTTTGACTATTTTATCAATTGCTGCCGCAGTTTGTCGCCGGCCATGAATATCCAGACTGGTGTTTTCGGCGCCATGATGGATGTTGCGCTGGTCAACGACGGGCCGGTAACCATTTGGATGGACAGCAGGCAGCGCAGCTGAATCAGCAGCGCATATTGTCAATAAGCCGGACCTCTTCGAGGTGTCCAGCGAAAAGCAGCACGGCAGGATCTGAAGTCCAATGGTTGAGAGGTTCGAGGGTTTCAGGAACGGCCAGCTCTAGGTATTCGGTGCTGATGTTGTGACGCTCCAGGAATGCGCGTGCTTCAGCCAGAAGTTGAGGAACGACGCCCTGCTGTTTTTGTGCGCATATTTGCTGAAGCGCCTGGAAAATGGTGGGGGCTTTAAGCCTTCCTTCCGCGCTCAAACGGCGATTGCGGGAACTCATGGCCAGGCCGTCGGCTTCCCGTTTGGTTGGGATGATGTGCATGTTGATTTCAGGAAACTGCGCATCCAGCAGCTTTTTCACCACCATGCACTGCTGAAAGTCCTTTTCACCAAAGAATACGTTGCTGGGTTTGATGGCCTGGAACAGGCTCCACAGCACATCAATCACACCCTGAAAATGGCCTGGCCGGAAGCTGCCTTCAAGCCGGTCGGCAAGATTACCGAGGGGGATGTGCGGAATGGCAGCATCGGGCAGGTAAACCTGATCGGATTCAGGAATGAACACGGCATCACAGCCAGCCTGTTCCAACAAGCGGATGTCAAGGTCCAGGGTGCGCGGATAGCGCAACAGGTCATCCGGGTTGTTGAACTGCCTGGGGTTCACAAAAATGGAGGTCAGGGTGGTGCAGTTCATGTGCTTTGCAGCCGCTACCAGACTCAGGTGTCCTTCATGCAGCGCACCCATAGTTGGGATCAAGGCAAGTCGCTGAGTTTCATCTTGAGCGTGAATCCAGGAGCTTAGTTTGTTTCTATAGAAAAAAAGTTTCAAAATTTCAAGTGAAAAAATTGCGGAGATTGAAGGTTTTTCAAGGGTTTTGCTAACATTCTATCGGATATTTTTCGTTAATTTTGTAATTGCGTTCTGCAAGATATGGTGCAAAAAAAGAAAAAAATCCTTTTCGTAAGTTCTGAGATGTCTCCCTTTCTGGAAGACTCGCCTGTTGCCACCATTGCAAGGTTTCTGCCACAGGCAATTCAGGAGAAAGACAATGAAATCCGTATTCTGGTTCCCCGCTTCGGAGTAATCAATGAACGAAGGAATCGCCTGCACGAGGTGGTGCGTCTTTCAGGCATTAACATCACCATCGATGACAACGACAACCCTTTGATCATTAAGGTTGCTTCCATTCCCCAAACCAAGATGCAGGTTTATTTCCTGGACAACGAGGATTACTTCCATCGCAAGGCGGTTTACAGCAATGACAAGGGTGAGTTTTTTGAAGACAACGACGAGCGAACCATCTTCTTCTGCAAAGGAGTGCTGGAAACGGTTAAAAAACTGGGCTGGGCTCCGGATATTATCCATTGTCAGGGTTGGATGACCAGCCTGATTCCGGTTTACCTCAAAACCATCTACAAGGATGAGCCGGTATATCGGGGTGCCAAGGTGGTATATTCCATCTTCGACAAGGAGTTTGACCACATGCTCGGTAAAGACTTTACACGCAAGGCCAGTTTGAATGCCGTGGCTGACAACCATTTGGAGTGTTTTGCGCCCGGCGACCACAACAGTTTACAAATCGGTGGCATCACCCATGCCGATGCGGTGGTTCAGGTGGCAGGTTCGGTAGATCCCTCCATTGCTAAACATATTTCCGATAAGCCGTTCATGCAGCACAGTGAGGACCAGCAAGGTGATGATTACGCATCCCTTTACGACCAACTCTGTAACCGTTAAGTCCCATCAGCCGTTTTATCCCGGTGAAGTATTATTCAATAGCACTGGCCCTGCTTGGCGCAGGTGCGTGGTCTTCCTGCAATAAGTATAAAGACAGTATTTCGCTGAAAGAGCAGGAAAATCTTGGCGATTATACCCTGAAGCGCACAGATACCTTCACGCTGCAGGCAACAAGCTGGGCTGAAGACAGTATCCCGGTGAGCAACCTCACTTATTACCTGCTGGGATCAATGAACGATCCCGAAACGGGGCAAAGCTTTGCTTCCATTGCCACAAACCTCTACCCCACCCAACCGGGTAAAACCTTCCCCAGCGGGTCAAAAATGGATTCTGCCATTCTGTTCATTCCCTATCCCCCTGGTTCCAACTTTTACGGAAACCCCGGCACACCTCAGGCAGTAAATGTGTATCAACTGAGGCAGATGGTAGATGAAAACAAGTACTACTACAACACCGACAAGATTTCCTACAACTCAGAGAAAATAGGGAGCTACTACGGATTGCTGAAAAGTTCGCGTTTTGATTCCATGCGCTACAACTCCGGCAAACTATTGATGTACCCCGGCCTGCGCATCCGCCTAAGCGATGCCTTTGCTACTACCTTGTTCAATGCGCCTTCGTCAGTAACCCAAACCAGAGCTGCTTTTGCAGCTTACATCAAAGGGCTTGCGCTGGTACCTGAAGACCGTGACTTTCAGCCGGAACAGGGTGGGGTGGCACTGTTGGATCTGAATCCTTCAGGATTGGCAGGGGTTAAGCCCAGGGTAATCTTGTACTATGATGACACCTCGCAGCTCGAGTACGAAGTGGGCTACCAGAAAACTGCGGCGAACCAGTTTGAATTCAGGCCTGAAGCCGCAGCACTCACCAGGCAGTTGAACACCGCGGGCTGGTGGCCTTATACCTACGCACAATCCATGACAGGCAGTAAAACCTACCTGCGCATCCCTTGGCTGTTCAACCTGGTCAACGATAAAACCATTGTCATCAACAAGGCGGAATTATTTGTACAACTTCGGGATCAAACGGCTCATGCTTTCTATCCACCACCTACACGCATCAACCTGGGTCAGCCCATCAGTGCCTCGCGCAAACGAAGCAATCTGATACGCGACTTCACAGAAAATCCTGCCTACGGGGGTACTTATAACAGCTCCCTGAACGCGTATAAATTCAACATCACACTGCATCTGCAGGAGCTGATTAACCAGTATTTCCGATTTGGGAATAATAAAGACCTGGGCATGCTGCTTTTCGTACCCTCAGACAGTCCGGTAAGTGGTTCGAGGGCTATTTTTGATATGCGTCCCGGTAAGACAAAACTGGTTATTACCTACACAAAACTTAACAACTGATTCAGGCGTTACTTTTCTGAGGCTTTATGGAGCGAAGAAAACCTTATCAACTTGTCAGCCGCGACTGGAAGAAAGAGAATACGGTAGTGGAAGTGAATGGCAGCCGCATTGGCGACGACCGAGAGGTGGTGCTGATAGCAGGTCCTTGTGCCGTTGAAAATGAAGAACAGATTTTCACCATTACCGAATACCTGTCCAAGTTGGGGGTTCGCATGCTGCGCGGCGGGGCATATAAACCCAGGACCTCACCCTATGCTTTTCAGGGGCTGAAGACCGAAGGACTTGATATGTTGCGCAGGGCAGCAGATAAGTTCAATATGGCGGTAGTGTCGGAAATCATGAGCATAGACCGCATCGACGAGCTCTGTACCTATGCGGATGTGCTCCAGGTAGGTACTCGGAATATGCAGAATTATCCCTTGCTGCGGGCGTTAGGAAAAATCAACAAACCTGTGCTTTTGAAGCGGGGTATGAGCAGCACCATTGATGAATGGCTGTTAGCAGCAGAGTACATTCTCCTGGGGGGGAATGAAAAGGTGATTCTCTGCGAACGCGGCATTCGCACCTTTGAAACTGCTACCCGTAATACCCTTGATTTAACGGCTGTGCCGCTGCTAAAGGAACTTACGCATCTTCCCATCATCGTAGATCCAAGTCAGGCTACCGGAGTGCGGGAATTGGTGCCACCCATGTGTTATGCAGCACTCGCTGCAGGTGCGGATGGTTTGCTGGTAGAAGTGCACAACCAGCCTTCTGAAGCACTCAGCGATGGTGCGCAATCCTTGTATCCGGATCAGCTTGCATCTATGTTGGATCCTATAAGGTATGTAGCCGCCCTGTATAACAGAGTGCCGGATTTTGACAAAAAAAACAGGGTTACTAACCCTGTTTCCTGATTTATTCTACTTCAATTATTCCTTACAGGGTGCGAACGGCCATGGCCAGTTCATCATAACTCTGCCTTCCCAATAGAGCGCGCAAAACCTGCCCTTTTCTGAAGAAACTTACCGTGGGATAGCCACTTACCTGATAGCGCGTGGCCAGATCGGGGTAGGCTTCGCAATCTACCTTAATCACGATGACTTTGTCAGCCATTTCGATTTTGATACGCTCAATATCGGGAGCCATCAGTTTGCAGGGGCCGCACCAGGTTGTGAAAAAGTCCACGAGCACCAGTTTGTCGCCCATGATGGCTTCGTCGAAATCGGCTGCTGTAAATTCCCTTGCTTTAGGCCGAGCATTGGAAAGGGGCTTGCCAGAGCCTTCCCAGGCTATGATTCCACCTTTCAGGTCAAAGACGTTTTTAAATCCCTTCTGGCGCAACAGGTCGGCTGCCGACTCACTTCGGCCTCCCGCTGCACAATAAACGAAAATGGTTTTTGATTTATCCAGCGTGCCTGATATGCTATCAAAGTTCACATTGCGGAAATCCATATTCACGGCACCGTTAATGGCACCCTGAGCAAACTCTTCCGGAGTGCGCACATCTAACAGTATACCGGTACCGGCGGTGCCCGCCTCTGTCCATTTTTTCTGGAACTCTTCCGGATCCAACTTCTGCTGGCCCTGCGCCTGGTGGCAGGCTGTAATGGCAAACAAGGCGCTTGCTGCCAAAGACCAAAATCCTGTAGTTGTTGTGTTCATTATTGCAAATTTAAACCCACTTTCGCACTTAGAATCTTATTTAAGTCACACGAAAGGCAACGTTTATGGAATTCAGACTATGATTTCTTCTTTTTTAAATAAGATGCATGAGCGCACCCGTCAGTCTTTGTGGTTTTGGCTGATGTGGCTCCTTTTGAGCGCCTTGCTCGGTGTTTATTCCCGTTTGGATCTTCCTCCACAGGGTATTCATCAGGGGGCGCAGTGCGATCGCGCATCGCTGGCATGGAACTTTGCCTTCACCGATGGAAATATCCTCAATCCGCATGTACATGAAACCCGTTTTGGGAACGGATTGGTAGCTGGGGAGTTCCCCCTTGTTCATTGGATGGCCGCTCAGTGTTACCGCGCCTTTGGATACCATCATTTCTGGTTTCGCGGCATCAGCTGGCTGCTGCTTTCCTTAGGCGTATGGTGCGCCTTTCTTATTACGGGATTTTTTATCAATCAGCTGTTGCATCGCTTGCTGTTGATTTCCATCTGGGTACTGTCGCCCATTTTGCTGTTTTACGGGCCTAATTTCCTTCCCGATACATCAGCCCTGGCCATAACTCTTGCAGCATGGTACTTCCTGCTGCGCTGGCGCTTCCGCATGCGCAATGCTGACCTGCTGGCAGGCATCGGCCTGCTGGGACTGGCCGGTTTGGTAAAGATTACCTTCAGCGCAGGCCTCTTTCCTGCAGCCCTGCTGATTGTGGTTCACCTTTGGGGCCACAATGCGGGTATCAGGAAATGGTTCTTGCCCGCTCTTGCCTTTGTACTTGCAGGCACGGCCATACTTTCCTGGTACCGCTATGCCGCTGCCCTGAATGCCACTTCGGGGAATGTGCATTTTTTACTTCAGGCGAAGCCAGCGTCCAGTCTGCAGGAAGCACAGTCTCTCAGCGTGAGTATCGTGCGCAATTGGCTGGAGCAATTTTACCGAGGCCCCTATATCTTCGCCATCATTGCTCTGGGTGTTATTTCTGCCTTTTTCCCGAAACGGCAGGATGCCTGGATTTACCAGCTGAGCCTTTGGTATATCCTGGCTGCTGCCGGTTTCTTTATCCTTATGCAGTCACAGTTTTTATACCACGACTACTACTTCATCTTCTTTTACCTACCGGTGTTTTTTATCCTGATTCAGGTATATCTGCGCAGCATCCGCTTTTCCGGAATGATGGGCTGTGCATCCTTCTTGTTGTTTCTGTTGCCCCTGCTGAACTATACTCATACTGCTCATCTGCTCGCAGAGCGTTATCGCCAGGGAAGCTATTGGGAGCAGACCATTACAGACCTTAGCACCTGGCAGGGTTCCGATCAATGGCTTGACAGCCTTGGCGTTCCCCGCAATGAACAGGCGCTGCTTACCGGATATGATCCTACCCCGAACAATCAGCTATACTTTTTACAGCGGCGTGGAAAGCGCTTCCACAGTGATTATTCCCCGGAAACGGTTCATGGCATCATTCTTCAGCACCAAATACGCTGGCTGGTGTTAACCGATCCAAGGGAATGGGATGCCAGGTACTGCAACGATTCGCTGTTCAGCACCCAGATTGTGGGCAAGCGGAATTACCTGCAATTGAGAAGGTTGAGCATCAGGCCCCAGCCATAAGAGGCTTCTTACGGGGGGCGTATTTGGAGGCTTCTCTGGCAATAGCGGCAATATGTTCAGGGGTGGTTCCGCAGCATCCGCCTACAATATTGACAAACCCTTCTTTGCAGTAAGAGGCCATAACGCCGGCCATGCTGTCTGGTGTATCGTCATATTCTCCGAATTCATTGGGCAGACCGGCATTGGGATACAGGGTGGTGTACACCCAGGCATTTTTGCTCAAGGCTTCGATATATGGGCGCATCTGATCTGCCCCGAGGGCGCAGTTGAGGCCTATGCTCAGCAACCCGGCGTGGCTTACGCTGATCCAGAAGGCCTCTGCTGTTTGTCCGCTCAGGGTGCGGCCGCTGGCATCGGTGATGGTTCCGGAAACCATTACAGGCGTACTCAGCCCTCGTTCTTCCTTCAGGCTGTTAATGGCGAAGAGTGCGGCTTTGCAGTTTAGGGTATCGAAGACGGTTTCCACTAGAAACAGGTCTACGCCACCATCGGCAAGGGCTTCAGCCTGTTCGCGGTAGGCGGCTGCCAGATCGTCGAAGTTTACAGCGCGGTATCCGGGGTTGTTTACGTCCGGGCTGAGGCTGGCCGTGCGGTTGGTTGGACCGATGGCACCGGCTACATAGCGCGGTTTATCTGGGTTTTGTGTGGTATAGGCATCGGCGGCTTCTTTGGCCAACCGGGTAGCTTCCAGGTTCAGTTCGCGCACCAGGTGCTCCATATGGTAATCGGCCATGGAGATGCTGTTGGCATTAAAGGTATTGGTTTCCAGAATGTCTGCTCCGGCTTCTAAAAAGGCCTGGTGGATGGATGCGATGATGTCCGGCTGGGTAAGCACCAGCAGGTCGTTATTGCCCTTCAAAGAATGGGGGAAATCCCGGAACCGATCGCCGCGGTAAGCCGCTTCATCCAGCATATGCTTTTGTATCATGGTGCCCATGGCGCCGTCAATCACCATGATGCGCTGGTCTAAAATATCTGTGATGTTTGGTTTCATTTTGTGATGAGGTTCAGGTGTTCTGTAAACATAGAAAACACCAGGTTAAGGAAGTCGTCGCTGGAAATGGTATTGTCCTTATGGAGCAAACGCAGCGCATCCATATTAGCAAATGCTGCCGGGCTGCCATGGTGAAACAACAACAGGGGAGTGAGGGCCTTTGTTGCTGTGCCGGGGTAGTTCAGTGCAGCGTTCTGCTCGTCGAGCCGCACCTGCATGGAAGGCATTTTTCCCGGATACGTGGGCGATTTCCAATATACGATATGGGGTTCAGGGTTGTACAATTGCTGTACATCCTTGCGTGTCATCCAGTTGTACGTGCGGCCGGAAAACAGCGTGTCAAAAACCTGCTCAGCTACGCGAAAGTCAAGCGGATTCGCCGTGTCGGGGGAAAAGGGAAGAAAACCCATTAAGGCTTTGTTTCGGAATGCCAGGTATAAAGGCTTGCCTACCCCGTGCACATAGCGGTAATGTGGGCGTTCAATAATGCCTGAAACCATTCCCGAAGGAATTGTTTGTGTGATGAAGCGGCTGAACTTCTCCTCGTCAAGCAGCTGCAGGGCGAGTACAAAACCCTGTGGAATGCGGAACAGCAGCAGGTCGCTGTACAAATCCACGCCCACCTCCCGTGGATCTTTTACCTTGCTGAAGATGTGCAGCTTTTTAATGCTGTCAGAAAAGGCATTTAGCGCGGGTAAGTTGCCGGGTTGAACTTCTTTCTGCAGGGTGCGCGTTTGGATGTGGAACACCCATGAGGCATCCGGTGGCACCAAAAGCACAATCTTGCTTCTGCTGTTGAAATTATAGCGGAGGTAAATGGCAACGATGATTGCCAATATCAATACGGGAATCCCGATTCTAAGTGCAATGCGTCCAATAGGACTCATGAGGCAAAGGTACTATGGGAATAAATGAAAAAACCCTCCGATGAGGGAGGGTTTTGGTGTTGAATAAAGGATTAATTACTGGTTAGAACCCGTGCCTGAAGGAGCAGGCGCAGCTTGGCCATGTCCCTGACAGGGTTTGTTGCAGCCGGGCTTTTCTGTAGCAGCGGCGCCATTGGCGTGACCGGTGCAGCCACCAGCCTGACCTTCTTTGCTTTTGCAGCAGGCCTTAGAAGTAGCGCTGGCGCTGTTTTGTCCGGCGCAGGCGGCCTGACCGGCCTTAGCTTTGCAGCAAGCCTTTACAGGCGCTGCTGCAGGTGCTTCAGCAACTGCAGGGGCAGGTGTAACCTGAGCAGGGGCTTGACCCAATGAGGGCTGATTGGTGCTTTGAGCAGGCTTGATTTCATTTCCTGCTGCGTCAACGTTTTGTGCATGAGCGGTGGCAACTGCACCGAAAATCATGGCTATGAAAAACAGTTTCTTCATGGTTCTTGGTTTGTTAGGTGTTTTACAAATTTAACGAATTTTCTGTCATTCAGGAGAAGCGGGCAATGACCGTTTCGCCGCCCACCGTTTTTTCTCCCAGATTCACAGAAATCTTTGCGTCCAAGGGTAGGAACAGGTCAATGCGCGAGCCGAAGCGGATGAATCCCATTTCCTGGCCCTGCTGCACCTGTGCTCCCTCTTTTACGTAGTAAATAATCCGTCGGGCAAGGGCGCCGGCAATCTGCCTGAACAGCACCTTTCTGCCACCCTGATCTAGTACCACGGTGGTGCGCTCGTTTTCGGTGCTGCTCTTTGGATGCCATGCCACCAGATACTTGCCTGGATAGTAGCGCACGTAGCAAACCTCGCCGCCAATGGGGTTGCGGTTTACGTGTACGTTCAGCGGCGACATGAAAATGCTCACCTGACGGCGCTTGTCCTTGAAATACTCGGGTTCTTCTACTTCTTCAATCACCACCACTTTACCATCTGCAGGTGCGATGATGGCATTGGGGTCAATTTGGGTATAACGTGGTGGGTTGCGGAAAAACTGTACCACCAGCATATACAGCACGATGGACAGCAGGATGAATAACTGGGAAAGTAGGCCATCTCCGGCAAGTAAATACACACCCAGATTGAGCAGACCCAGTACCAGAGTGGTAATTAAGATGATGAGGTAGCCTTCGCGGTGGATGCGCATCAGAACTTACCCCTGATATTAAAGGTGGCGGCCACCTTGTCGAGGGCCACAATATACGCTGCCAGGCGCATGGTGGTATTGAACTTCTGAGCAGTTCCGTGCACGCTGTCGAAGGCCTGTTTCATCACGCGATCGGCACGGCGGTTTACCCGTTCTTCTGTCCAGTAGTAGCCCAAACGGTTTTGTACCCATTCGAAATAGGATACGGTAACACCGCCGGCATTGGCCAGAATATCGGGAACCACCATGATGCCTTTTTCCTGAAGGATGGGGTCGGCTTCAGCGGTAGTAGGTCCGTTGGCGCCTTCTACAATAAGACGGGCTTTAATGTCGGAAGCGTTTTCCAGGGTAATCTGATCTTCCATGGCGGCAGGAACCAGGATATCGCAGGGAAGGGTAAGGAGTTCGGCGTTGGAAATTTTCCTTCCACCGGTATAACCTTCCAGGCTGCGGGAAGCACTGTTTTTTACAAAGGCCATAGCTTCTTCCACATTGATGCCGTCGGGGTTATGGTAACCGCCGCTCACATCGCTGATGCCGACAATTTTCACGCCGAGCATGCTGATCAGTTTTGCGCTGATGCTGCCCACGTTTCCGAAACCTTGAACGACGCAGGAAGATTCTGTTGGGTTCATGCCCAGTTTGGCCATGGCGCTGCGGCAGGAAACCATCACGCCGCGGCCTGTGGCTTCTACGCGGCCCAGAGAACCACCCAGGATGAGGGGTTTTCCTGTAACCACTGCCCAGGTATTCTGGTTTTTAATCTTGCTGTATTCATCCACAATCCAGGCCATTTCTTGTTGGCCGGTGCCCATGTCGGGGGCGGGGATATCGGTATCTGGACCGAAAATTTCACTCATAGACAGGGTGTAGGCGCGGGTAAGGCGTTCCAGTTCTCCCTGACTCATGTTGCGCGGGTCGCATTTAATGCCACCTTTGGCGCCACCATAGGGGATGTTCACCACGGCGCACTTCCAGGTCATCCATGCAGCCAGGGCACGTACCTCGTCTTCGTTCACGTCCATGGAGTAACGCACTCCGCCTTTGCTGGGGCCCAGCAAGGTGCTGTGCACCACGCGGAAACCTTCAAAAACGCGGATACTGCCATCGTCCATGGTGATGGGTAAATTTACGGCTACGGCCTTGGCCGGAACCTTCAGCACATTCATGACGGATTCTTCCAAACCCATCAAGCGGGCCGCTTCATCGAACCGTTGCATCATTGAATGCAGTGGGTTGTGTTTGTGTTCTATGGTTGCACCCATAACAAAAAGTTGAGCGTGCAAATATCCGATTTACCATTGGGAAAGGCAAAGCGCCATCTGAGTGGTTATTTTTGCCGCTCTATGAGTTTCCAACCCCGCTTCAATCTTGTTGAAGAACTGCGCTGGCGCGGCATGTTGCACGACCTTACCCCTGATGTAGAGCAACTGTTGCTCCGCGAGCAGGTTTCGGGTTACGTCGGATTTGACCCTACTGCTGACAGCCTGCACATCGGAAATCTGGTGCCCATCATGTTGCTGGTGCATTTGCAAAAAGCCGGTCACACACCCTTAGCCCTGGTAGGCGGTGCCACCGGTATGGTGGGCGACCCCTCGGGTAAAAGCGAGGAGCGTAAATTGCTTCAAGAGGAAACCATCAACCACAACCTCAACTGCCAGCGCAAGCAGCTGGAGCGATTCCTCGACTTCAGCGGAGCCAATGCTGCACTTGTGGTAAATAACTACGACTGGTTTAAGGAATTTAGCTTCCTGGGTTTTATCAGGGAAGTAGGCAAGCACATCACCATCAGTTACATGATGGGCAAGGACAGCGTACGCAACCGATTGGAAAATACCGGAATGTCCTTCACCGAGTTTAGCTATCAGCTGGTGCAGGGATACGATTTCTATCATTTATACCAGCACCACAGATGCAAACTGCAAATGGGCGGCAGCGACCAGTGGGGCAATATTACCACCGGCACGGAGCTGATTCGTCGCATGGCCGGGGGAGAAGCCTATGCCATCACTGCGCCGCTCATCACCAAGAGCGACGGTTCCAAGTTTGGTAAGAGCGAAGGCGGCAATGTGTGGCTGGACCCGGCGCGTACATCACCCTACAAGTTTTATCAGTTCTGGCTGAACCAAAGCGATGAAGACGCTGCCCGCTATATCCGCATTTATACCCTTCTGGAGAAAGAGCGCATAGAAGCGCTGGAGGCTGAACACCAAGAGGCTAAGCATCTGCGCCTGCTGCAGAAAGAACTGGCCGCGCAGGTTACCACCATGGTTCATGGCGCAGAAGAACTGCAGCAAGCCTTGCAAGCCACCGAAATCCTCTTTGGAAACAGCAGCCGCGAGGCCCTGCTGACCATAGATCCTAACCTGTTGCTTCAGGTGATGGAAGGAGTGCCGCTGTTTCAGATCCCAAAAGAAAAGCTGAACGCCGGAATCAACATTCTTGAACTTACCGCAGTAGACACCCAGGTGTTTCCAAGTAAAGGAGAAGCGCGAAAAATGATACAGGCCGGCGGCTTCAGCATCAACAAGGAAAAACTGAGCGATGAACAGGCGCTGATAGACAGTTCACACCTGCTTCATGGTAAATTTCTTTTGGCCCAGCGTGGTAAGAAGAACTATTACCTGATTGTAGCAGAATAAAATGATCATTAGCCATCTATCTAACAGAGTATTTGAAGGGCTCCGGACATAAAAAAAGTCGGCTTATAGCCGACTTTTTTTATGCTATTGGGGAAGGAAATCAATGATGATGCCCACCGGGACCATGCACATGGCCGTGGTCCAGTTCTTCATCGGATGCGTGGCGAACAGAAACGATGGCACCGGTAAATTGCAGCTCCTGGTCGGCCAGGGGGTGGTTGAAATCCATAGTGACCAAATCTGAGTTGAAATCCATGATTTTACCTTGCAAAGGGTTGCCCATCTGGTCCTGCATGGGGATGATATTACCCACTTTCAGGATGCCTTCTGGTACGTCAGATCCCTGAAAAACGGAGGCAGGTACCTGCACAACAGCTCCAGGATCTGATACGCCATAACCTTCTTCTGCAGTAAGGGTGAAGGTAAAAGGGTCACCGGCCTTCAGGCCTTCCAGATTGCGGTCAAAAGCTTCCAGGGTTTGTCCGACACCATGAATAAAGGTAAAGGGATCCTGTTCCGTAGTGGAGTCTGCGATGTCGCCATTGCTGAGGGTCAGCGTGTACGAAAGACTCACCACCCGGTTTTTTTCGATGTTCATTAGAGATTGAATGATGACACAAAATACGGCCAGAAAAGGGCGATAAACAAATTAAGCCAGGTGAAGCAATCTGTGTCATGGTGAGCATGTCGAACGACCCCCCAAATGGTTCGACCCCTACAAGTATGGGCAGGCACGCTCACCATGACATCATGCAGTACCCAAACATTCCGCTTCCTCCCTCGCTTTTTAGTAACTTGCAGGCATGCTCAGAAAATCACTGCTTGCCTGTTCCCTCAGCGTGCTGATGATCTTGCCTTCTATGGCTCAGTATGTTCAGATTGGTGATGGCGGCTACGGCGGGTCGAATGCTGGCGGTCCCATGAACTCCACCACACTCAGCAACGCCTGGTGTAAATATGCCTATATCTGGCCGCAGTCGTTTTTGGGCAACCTGCGCCACGGTGATACTATTCGATCGCTGGAACTGTATAAAGATGTTGCTACGGCCATGCAGGCTTCGCCTTCCATGACCATTTGGATGGGTATGGCCGATACAGCAGGATTTCGCAACGTGCCCATGTCCTTCAGCGCCGAAACATCGCGCGCCGGCATGGTTAAGGTATATGACCGCAACCCCACAGCCGATGCTGCGGGCATTGACGGTTGGAAGAAGTTCCCCTTCCATATCGCCCCATTCGTGGTGGATACCACCAAAGGCAATCATCTGAAGGTGCTGGTGGCTTATAGCCAAACCGGCGCGCAAACCGCCAATATTCCCTGGCTTTATGAGAACAGGTTCTCGCTTCCGGGCCTGGCTATCGGACAAACACGATTTCAAAACGGCACCGGAACTCCGCTTGATACCTTGCGCAATGCCTCTGACGTACATCCCACCATCATCTTCAACTATCCACGAAGTGACCGCGACCTGATGGTGATGAAGCTATATACACTGGGGAAGCTGCCTGTGCCCCTGGGCAATCCGGATACCATCCGCGCCCTGGTGCGTAATGTGGGCAAGAAGACCCTGAGCGGACAGAAGATTCTGGTGCGCAGCCGCGGTGCCAATGTTTTGGCCGACAGTACCACGCTGCCAGACATCGTTTCCGGCGAGCAGCGCTTTGTGAACCTGAAGGCACTGAATGCCCAGAAAACAGGCTGGGATACGCTCACCGCCACGGCCCTCAGGGATGCCAACAGGCTGAACGATACCGCACTTTGCGTGCGCATTGCCACAACCAATGTTTATTCCTATAAGGATCCTACGCAGCCTCCCGCCGGGGGCGGCATCGGCTTCAACGGCACCACCGGCGACTTTGTGGCCCGCTTCTCCAGCAATTCGCCCAAATCCATAAACCAGATCACCATCACCTATGGCTTCGGCGGGCAGCCCTGTCGCATCGGTATCTGGGAACAGAATAAAAGAACCGGAGGGCCCGGAAAGAACATCTGGACCAGCAGCAGCTTCAACACCCAGACTGGAAATGTGGTGCTGCCCGTATGGCCGCCGGTAGCAGTGAACGGTGTTTTTTACGTTGGGGTAAGACAAACAGGAACCCAGAACGTAGCCTTCGGCTATCAGATGGAAGACCCCGTGCGGCCCCAGCATTTCTACTATGCAGCCCCTACCGGCGATACCAACTGGGTTGACTTTGCTCCGGCAGCACCCTTCCGATTCCTCATCGAACCACGCATCCAGGCTGATTATGACGTAGCTGCCGAATCCATCCTGGTACCTAAAAACAGGGATACGCTGGACAAGTTTACCCTGAAAACCATTGCGCCCAAGGGTACCATCTTCAACTTTGGGGCTAAAAAAGCCGATAGCGTTTTTGTAACCATGGAAGTGTGGCGCTACGGTGTGAAGATTTATTCAAGCACCAAAAAGGACAGCCTGAGTTCGGGATTGAGGCGCACCATCACCTTCGACAGTACCCTGCTTCCCACCGATATCCGAGAACATCAGGTGCTGCTGTACACCCGGCTTGCCAAGGATCAAATGGTTGACAACGATACCGCCCGCGCTGCCTTTTATGTGGCGGTAAAGCGCGATGTTGCCGTGGACGCCCTGTTTGAGCCTTCGCTGTCTTCCTATGAATACAAGCGCGACACCATCTGGCCCATAGCACGTATTCAAAACAACGGCGTGGACGCTCAAGGACCCTTCGACGTGAAGGCAGAAATAAGGAATTACGGGAAGTTGCTTTACAGCAGTACCAAATCCGTTACCCTTGGCTCGGAAAAGGGGCAAATTCAATCCTTCGACCCATACCCCTGCAAGGATACAGGCAGCATGGTGTTTACCATATACAGTACCCTTTCCGTTGACCGCCTTCGGGTAAATGATACCCTGCGGGCAAGATTTCGGGTGGATAAATCCAACGATGTAGGCTTCAGTAAAGGCATCTTCCCCGCTAAAGACACCACGCTGAATCCTACCACACTCGCATTTGCGCCGGGAGCCATGCTGAATAATTACGGCGTGTTGAGTCAGTTGAACAACTTCCTTGTTTCCTGTCGGATTGTGCGCAACGGTGTTCAGGTGTATTTCGATACCACCAGGGTGCCTTCGTATGTGGGAGCCCCCGGTTTTATCAGTTTTGCTAAAAAGTTTCGCCCCGACAGGAAAGGCCTTTATAACATCCAGTTCCGCAGTTTCCTGAAAGGCGACCAGGAACCAGTGAATGATTCCATCACGTATAAGTTTCAGGTGGGCAGGGCCCATGATCAGGTGGCCGTAGAAATCAGGAAGCCTGTTTCAGGAAGTACCTTGGGTATAGGCACCGGGCCGTATCGCGCCTGGGTGTTATTCCGCAACAACGGGTATATGAAATCTTCAAGCCCTGTTCCTTACACAGCACAGATATGGAAAGACGGCAAGATGCTGTACTACAGCATTCGCACTACCATCCTCGATACCGGAGAAGCCCGGCTGCTCCTGTTTGATTCCACTTTTATTCCCACACTGCCGGGTAGTTATACATTGAAGGCTTTTGTAAGTGATGTGGAAGATCCCTTCCGCAGCAATGATACCGTTAGCTCCTTGTTTAATGTAGATAAGGAAATTGATGTTGCGGCAAGAAGCATCAAGAGCCCGACGCCGGGTAGTATTTATCGGGTGAAGCAGGATGCAGTGAAGGCCGTAGCCGTGATTGCCAATGAAAGTAAGAAGGCCATCAGCACCCCCTTTCAAACGGCATTTGAAATTCGGGATCCCCTGAACAGGTTGGTTTTTGCCCGCTATGTTTCTGATACGCTCGCATATAACGGAAGTATGGAACTGACCATGCCGGATAGTTTTGTGCCAACGATGCCCGGAATACACCGTTTGTGGGTGTTCACCCGCCTCATCACCGATCAATACCGTTTAAACGATACCCAAACCCTTGATTTTCAGGCAAATGCCACCATAGATGCCGCACTGATGCGCATACAGACGCCTGATATATCTAAGGAGTTTCGCATTCCAGGCGGTGTGGTTCCTTCCGTATGGCTGAAAAACCAAAGCAGTGGTTCGGCCAGCGGCATCGTTGTACGTTTTGAGGCCTTCGACTCAGCCAGTGGTCAGCTGCGCTGGACGCAGTCGCAAACGGCACCCGGATTGAATGCGGGCGACAGTGTGCTGGTCAACGCGCCCGGAACCTGGAACATCAGTCAGGTGGGAACCTATTTATTGCGCATGGCTGCAACGCTGAATGGCGATGTGTACAACGGAAATGACACCCTTGCTGCGTATTTACGTGCAGTAGATCCCTTGAGTGTTCATGCCTTGTGGAGCGCTGCATTTATCGTGTATCCGAATCCTGCGCAGCAATGGGTGCGCTTGCAGTTGCCCGATGCAGTAGGGGGATTACTACAGCTTACCGATGCCTCCGGTCGTTTGGTGCGTGTTCTGGAAGCGCACAGCCAGTTGCTTTATCTGGATTCCTTGGGTAAAGGGATTTATTTTCTGCATTGGCATAGCCCTTACGGGTGTATTGTGAAGCGACTGGTGAAGGAATGATTTAAACCGTTCCCTGAGGTTCTCTAAGGGGAATGGCAGGAATTAATGTCTTGGGGCCGGTAATGAATGGAGGGGCCGCAAGGGGTTCAATCAAACAGTCCCAGAGCAGCTTACGTGGCAAGCTGCTCTGGGATCAGGCAATTCCCTTTGGAATTAGGTGCAAGGCAAGATCACCGCAACTCCTGCAGCCGTTTATTCGCGTGGGCTTTCTGAGTCTTGTTGCCTTCTTTCAACACCTTCTGATAAAAGCGCACTGCATTTTCTCTGTTTCCTGTGTGGTGGTAGCAATCGGCCAGTAATTCAATCAGTTCCGGCTGGGAGGGATTTTCCTGAAGGTTATCGCTCAGAAACTTGATGGTGAATTTGTACTCTTTGTTAGCCATGGTAATGCGCGCCAGATCGGCATTCAGGGCTGTATTCTTCGGAAAGTATTTCAGGGCGCAGCGGGTGAGCTGTTCAGAAGTTACTGTGTCTTGACGGCGCAGCAGTTCCTGGGTGAAAGCACGAACCTCGCGAATGGTATAATCAATGGGCTTTTTAATCGGTTTGCCTGCACGGTTGGTCCAGGCGAAATCTGTTTGAAGGCCATGTTCCAAAGCATCACATAGTACATCGTTTACCCGGAAGTACTCACCAAGTTGAATCATAGTATTAGCTTTTAAGACCCGCATATCGAAACGCTGAGGGTTGTCGGCAATGCCAATATCCAAACAATTGAATGCCCTTGTTACTCGGTAGGCGTTATATTTTCCCGTGATGGTTTCATAGGCTTCGGGCAGGATGGCCGTGCTGTCGTCAATAATCCAAAGCAGGGGTTCTGATTTGCGGGGACGCGGAAGGCTGTCTATGCGGCCCACGCGCATCTGGTAGTCGTAACAGCAGGTGTAAAATGAAGGGTTCAAGGGAAACTGCGAAACCCATTCTGCCAAAACCAGGCGCTGGCCCATAGTATCTTGGTTTTCAACATGTTTCAGAAATATTTTTTCATAGTTCTGGGCATTCAGGTTTCCCATCATGGCGAATCCAATAAGGAGTAAATAGTGCTTTATCATAATAGCTAATTGGCGTTTAACGGTCATTGAACTGCACAAGTCAGAATGCAAACCTCTTCGAATGTAAACAAATGTTCAATAGTTTGATTATTGACATTGTATAAAAAATCGAGGTATTTAGGCTGGAATTCGGAAAATGTCAAATTCAGAACTTTGGTTTGATATTTTGTTAAGTCCTTGGTATTCCTGAAAAAATTACAATAAAAGTCGCTGGAATTCCACAAAAAGTGGTTACTGCTTCAAAAATGCTACATAAAGTCATTCTGTTAAAAAAAACCACTGCTTCAATAAAAATATAGGCTGCTCATAACTTGGGCCTTGGCTTTTGCTGGATGCCTGTTGTCGGTTGTACCTTGCATTTGTGAATAATTCACTGGAACAGGGCGTTGGTTTGGTTCTGAGCGGAGGCGGTGCCAGAGGCTTGGCACATTTGGGAGTTTACCGAGCTTTGATAGAATTGAAGGTTCCTGTAAAAGCGGTTTCAGGTACCAGCGCCGGAGCGCTTGCCGGTGCCTTTATTGCCGCAGGCGCTGCGCCAGCCGTTGTTTTTAAGTTGTTTCGTAAAAATCGGTATTTCGGATGGCGGAACTTTGTTTGGGGGCGTGACGGGTTGTTTACCCTGCGGCCTATGGAGGATTTGTTAAAGCAGGAATTGCCCGAAACATTTAGTGCATTGCCAATTCCGCTGCATGTTACCTGTACCGATGTTGTTCAGGGAACCAGTGTACACCTAAGCGAAGGTCCATTGTGTCAGGCCTTGCTGGCTTCAGCAGCAGTTCCCCTGGTTTTTGAGCCGCAGAGGCAGCAGAATAGAATGCTCGTTGATGGTGGTGTGTTGAACAACTTCCCGGTTGAACCCCTGTTGGAAACTGATCTGCCTTTAATTGGTGTGCATGTTAATCGTTTTGAGCCTAAAGCTGCACAGGCTGAATGGGGAAAATTCTTCCTTGCAGAGCGCTGTTTCCACCTGGCTATTTCCGGTCAGGTGTATCAAAAGCAACATCACTGTGCGCTGTTTCTTGATTTGCCGCTGGGTAGGTACCACATGTTTGATACCGACCACGCTGAGGAGATTTATCAAATAGGCTATGAGGAAACTATGAAGGCTTTGTCCTGATGGGGTCATGTTCATTTTCCCGGCCAGTTCATCCGTGGCTCTGGATCCATGTGTAGCCGGGTGTATGGCACACCATCAAAAAAAATCAACGTTTAATGATTCCACGGTAGCTGAAAAAAGCCGCGTGTGATAATTCCGGCTTACCGAGGTTTTGATCGTAGTGGGGTTCAAAGCGTATGTCGGTATAAAAGCCTGGTGCAATTTGCCTCACATATTGAAGCCGCAGCATGTACAAATTGCGTGTGCGCTGGTTCAGGTACACATCGTAGTTGTTGATGCCGCCAAACAATGCACCGCCCAGCGGACTCTGCCATTCTGTTCCCCGCCACCAGGTCAAGGTGGCCCGATAGTATTTCCGGAACTTCAGGATGGCATTGTTGTACCATCCATGTCCGTTCATCCAGGGTTGCACCGGATGCGGCGAGAAGTCAAAGCTGTTCATCAGGTGGTTTTCCAACGCCAGATTACCGCTCAGCAGTTCCAGTCGCAGTCCTGCAGACGTATTCAGCTTGCTGATGTTGGGGGTTGGTCCCACATTAATTTGTCCGCCGCGGTGAAACAGGGTAAACTGCAATGGAACCCTGAGGGCCCAGCCGGATCCTGCCACCAGGCGTCCCGAAAAGTGGCTTGCTGCCGTAAACTGTTCCTGCCAGGGGTCATCCCGCTGGATGTTGCGCTGCCAGTCAATCCAAGAATCCCAGCGCAGCGCATCGGTATTACATATGGCCTGAAGCCCATATTCCATGCGGCGGTAGAAGCTGGATTCGAAGTCGAACATCGGCTCGCTCATGTTGTGGTTTACATGGCCAAGCAAACTTCCCGCCAACACATGCCATGGGCCTTTCCGGTATTGGATGTTGATGAGCGGCTGCACTTTGTCCACGGCTTTCAGACTGCCAAAGTCTTTCTGAAGAAACAGCCCGCCGCTGAGCACTACATTCCTCGCCGGACTGTATTGAACTTGGGGCGTGAGCTGCATGCCAAACCAGGTCTGACCGGGATTGATTGGGGTATAGTATTCGTTGTTTTTTAAGAAGGCCAGTTGCTCGAAACTCAGGTTCCAGCGCCCGGAATCGGGTGTAGCAACTTCTTGTTGTCGCAGTGCGGTATGATCAATCTGAGCCTGCAGTGGAAGCCCCAACATCATCGACAGTGCCGCCGGGTAAAGGAGTTTTTTCAAAGGCGGACAAAGATAAATCATTGAATCCTGAAGCGATAGAAGTTTGCTGCGGCATCAAGCCATCAGCGCATGAACGAATAGTTCCATTTCCTGCTGCATGCGGTGGGCTTCATCCCTGGCGGCCTGGGCGTAATCCGGTCCCGATGAGCGGTACAGGATGGAACGGCTGGCATTCACCAGCAATCCGCCGTCGGTGTTGAGGCCACTTTCCGAAACCTCCTGCAGGCTTCCGCCCTGCGCGCCTACACCCGGAACCAGCAGGAAGTGCTGCGGGATGATGCTGCGAATATCCAGCAGTTGTTCTGCACGTGTAGCCCCCACAACAAACATCAGGTTGTCTTCGCTGCCCCAGCGGCAAACCGTTTCAATCACGCGTTCATACAACTTCTTGCCCTCGTATTCACCATATTGAAAATCCATACTTCCCGGATTGCTTGTCAGCGCCAGACAAATGATCCATTTGTCCTTAAATTCCAGGAAAGGACGCAGCGAATCTTCGCCCATATAAGGTGCCACGGTGATGGCATCGAATGACATTGCGTCGAAAAAGGCACGGGCATACATGCTGCTGGTATTGCCGATGTCCCCGCGCTTGGCATCAGCAATGGCCAAGGTGTCGCCCGGAATCAGGTCCAGGGTCTGCTCCATGGCTTCCCAGCCTTTCGCGCCGTATTGCTCGTAGAATGCAGTATTTACCTTGTACGCCACGGAATATGGGGAAGTGTAGGCAATGATGTCGCGGTTGAACTGCAGCAGTCCGCGCATGTCGCGGGAGATGTCGTCAGGCAGTTTTTCAAGATCTGTATCCAAGCCTGTACAGAGGTAACTTCTTTTCCTCTGAATCTGCGCCTTCAACTCGCTGCGGTTCATTGGGCGAAATTAGGTATGTTGCCGGAATTGAGTGGCTAGTCCTTGTTTCATCCTTACTCGTCATTGGATGGTGCGTAGTTCGGTATGCTCACCCTAACTCATCATCTTGTCTTCCTGAACATGCCTGTTCCTGCCAAGTTACGAAGCAATGAGTATTGTGAGGAACTTGTCGAAGCACCCCTGCTTTCTTGAGCACCTGCTTGCCATAAGCGGAGTCGAGGGGCCACTCGATTCAACCCGACTAAAATTTCTATCCATTCCCTTAGCGTGCCTCAGGGAACTGCGGTTTCAAATACCTTCAAAATACTGGCAGCTTTCCAGCGGCACTCCTCCCATTCCTGCGCGGCAACGCTGTCCCAGGTAATGGCGCCCCCTGTGTGGTAGGCAATATTTCCGCTCTTTGTATTGTATTGCAAGGTTCGGATGACCACGTTGAAGTCAAAGTCGCCTGAAGGATCCATGTAGCCAATAGCACCGCTGTATAAGCCGCGCCGGAAGGATTCATAGTGTTCAATATGCCGCAACACCTCGTGCTTTGGTGCCCCCGTCATGCTGCCCATTGGGAAGGTGTTTTTCAGGTGTTGTGCCGCCGTTACACCGGGTAACGACTGACCGCAAACTACAGAGGTCATCTGATGTACCTGGGCATAGCTGCGGATACCGCACAAGTCTGGAACCTTTACCGTTCCGGGGATACAGCCCATGCTGAGGTCGTTGCGCACCAGATCTACAATCATCACATTTTCGGCGCGGTTTTTCTCATCTGCGGCAAGCTGGAGCGCCTGCTGCCGGTCCTGCTCTGCATTGTCACTCCTGGGCGCGGTACCTTTAATCGGTTCTGAGATGAGCATATCGCCGCGCCGGGCTAAAAAGCGCTCCGGACTCACACACATGGCCACCTGGTCATTCAGCCGGTAATAAGCGGAAAAAGGCGCCGGTGCCTGGGTGTTCATTTGATTCCAGGCTTCAGAAACCGGCAAGTCTGGCTGCAGCCCGCGAAATTCTACACAGTGGTTGAGTTCGTAATAGGTGCCGCGGCGTATGTCCTCCCGGATGGAATCAATGGTGTTTTGATACGATGTATAGGACTCCGAGGGATTAAACTGCAGGGCGGGAAGATTGGTCTTTTGTTGTTGCGCAATTTCGGGCAGCAAAAATGTGCTGCTGCCATATACCTGCAACAGGTTTGGTTGTTCGCGGGTAAGGGTGCATACCACTTTGGGACGGAACCAGAACAGGTCGGGCCATTCAAGGTAGGAGGAGTTATTGCTATGCAGGCCGTGGGTTTCCAGCTTCAGGTCGTA
>CANHRE010000032.1 GCA_947463095.1 Flavobacteriales bacterium
AGCCTGTCCCTGACGGTTTCGGCCCAAAACAATTCTTCGAGCAACAAAGAGGACAAAGGGGTGCTGAGCGGGAACCTGCTGTTGAACCAGCAGATGTATGACCGCGACGACTCCATCGGCGCCAGTACCCAGGTTTACCGCACCACCAAAAGCAGCAGCGATGCCTGGCTGTACCTGAACTATAAGGTGCGCGGATACAGTTTTTCCCTGCGCTATGACCTGTTTAACAATTCACCTCTGCTGAACCCACAGGGTACCTATACCCAGAATGGTATTGGCTTTTGGCAGATCTCCAAGGACATTGACAAGCTGAACATCACCGCGGGATATTTCTACGAACAGTTTGGCAGCGGCATCATTTACCGCAGCTATGAAGTGCGGCCTCTGGGGCTGGATTTCGCCACCCAAGGCCTGCGTTTGTCCTATAAGTTCAGCAGCAATACCGTGTTAAAGGCGTTCACCGGCATGCCCAAGGGTGATATTGGCAACCGGTTTGGCGTAAATGCGCAGGTGATGAAGGGTGTGAACCTGGAACACCGGGCAGCACTGGGCAAACTCGGCGACCTGGACCTGGGCGCTTCTTTCCTGAACCGCACCCTGGACAAGGAAAGCATGAATCTGATTGTAGAGAACATCCGTTCCTACCCTGTTGATGAGCAGTTTATCCCGAAATACAATGTGTACGCCTGGAATGCCTACGCAAACTGGATTTTCCGGGATCTTTCGCTGGGTGTGGAATACAACCACAAAAGTGCTGAAGCCATCCGCAACCAACGCGGTGCCCTGGAAAGCAGAAACGGAAGGGTATTGCTGGTGAATGCAGCATATTCTGTTGCGGGTTTGGGCAAGAACGGAGGCGGAAGCATGGGTTTCAATGCCCAGTACCGCCATGTGGATCATTATTCCCTGCGCTATCAGCCTTTCCTGAATGTACAGCAGCCCCTGTATGGCTTCATCACCTACCTGCCCTCGCTCACGCGGCAGAATGCCTACCGACTGCTGGCGCGCTACCAGGCACCTACCCAGGATCTGGGCGAAAATGGGGTGCAGGCAGAATGGGTTTACACACCAAAGTTCGGCACTACGTTGAACGTAAATGTGTCTGATGTGCGCAGTCTGAAGAGCAATGGCGCAAACGGCAATGTGATACAGCTCTACCGGGAATTTTACGCAGAATGGCAGCAGAAATGGGGCAAGAAGAAGAAGTTTCAGACCAAGCTGGGCCTGCAACGGGTGTATTACAACCAGGCTGTTTACGAACAAGAACCTGAATACGAGCCCGTGCATACCGTTACACCCTTCGGCGAGCTGTCCGTAAAACTACCTAAAAAGCGCAGCATGCGTCTGGAAGTGCAATACCTGGACACGAAAGAAGATCAGGGTTCCTTCCTGAACACCATGCTCGAGTTCAACGTTTCGCCTTACTGGAACATCTCCGCTGGCGATATGATCAACACCAAGCCGCATCGCTACGCCAACATGATTATTGCCAATAAGGTAATCCACTACCCTACGCTGTTTACCAGCTATACGGTGAAGAACTCCGTATTTACCCTGGCCTATATGAAACAACAGGCAGGGGTGAATTGCTCCGGAGGTATCTGCCGTGTGGAGCCGGCCTTCAGCGGGTTCCGCTTTACGGCGAGTACGAATTTTTAAGCGGGTTGCATGGTTCCGAAACACACCCCAGGACCACGCAGGCCAATGCTCAATACTTCACCGACTTAAGCACGGACTGCGCTCCGTCCTGTTGGATTTTGATGAAATAGATTCCCGGTTGCAGGTCTTTGGTTTCAAAGGTCAGATGATGGCTTCCTGCGCGGAAGTTCCCCTGAGCGATTTCCTTCACACATATGCCGCCGGTATTGAACAACTGTACCCTGACAGGGCCTTGTGACGGAAGTTCAAACTCAATATGGCTGATATCTTCCATAGGGCTTGGATAGCATACTGCGGGCAGCAAAGCGGGTCCGGCCATGTCTTCCACTCCGGTGAACACGGGTACATTGCTTCGCAGCAGCACCAGTCGGTTTGGGGTCTCCGTCATGGCGTAGATCTTGCCATCAGGAGCCTGACGAATGTCGCGAAATCTGGCATATCCGTTCATACTGCGGGTAGCGCTTACCCTTTTATTGTCTTTGATTTTAAGCCAGTGGATATGCGTTCCGGCCAATGCTCCGATCAGTATATCCGCTTCATTGGACGACTGACTGTTTCGAAGAAAGGTCATTCCGCTCGGCGCTATGGAAGGGACCCAATAGGTTATGGGCAGCTGCATTCCGGGCAACGTGGTATCCGGCGTTATCTGGCTTCCATCATAGTTAACCCCAAAGGTTACGGCGGGCCAGCCGAAGTTGTAATTGGGCTTGATCAGGTTCAGCTCGTCTCCACCCCGGGGACCATGTTCATGGGCATACACCTCCCCACTCACCGGATGCACGGCCATTCCTTGGATATTCCTGTTGCCCCAGCAGTAAATCTCAGGTTTGCTGTCCGGAACACCGACCAATGGATTATCCTTCGGCACGGTACCATCATCGTTGAAACGCAGCACCTTGCCCAAGTGCGTGTTCTTATCCTGCGCCGTCTCGGGCAGGCCCCTGTCGCCCACAGACATATACAGGAAGCGGTTGTTGTCAAAAACAATCCTGCTGCCAAAGTGCTGCCCTGAGTTGCGCACAGGCAGTGCCTGGAACAGCTCGGTGAAACTATCCAGCATATTTCCGGCAAGACGTCCCCTACCCAACGCCGTGGTCTGTCCACCCGGAGCGCTTATAGCATAAGTGAGGTATACAAAACTGTTGTTGTTGAAGTCAGGATGCAACGCCACATCGAGCAGGCCACCCTGCCCTGACTGTGATACAGCCGGAACCTTGCTGATTTCCACCATCGAATCTGTTGATATCTGATACCAGAAGAGCTTCCCTCTCTTTTCCGTAAACAGGAGTTCGTCGCTGTTGATGAAGGTAAAACCCCATGGGGTGGATATATTGTTGAGCAGTACCTTTTCCTCGAAAAGTTGCGGTGTCTGGCACTGTACCGGCCCGCCATGGATGGCAAGACTCAGGGTCAACAGCAGGATAGTCTGCGTTTTGACCCTCCATTCAAATAACTGCAGTTGCCTGTGTACGGCAAGAATTAGTCTGTTCTGAAAGAAATCTGCCATGTATGCTACGGTGAGATGTTTCGGCTGCATATATTATGTCTTTAATCTTGCTTTATATTTCTGATGTGTATAAGCAATGGTGCTGCCTGAACATTGGTATAGGTCAGGAATCAGGGTGAAGCAGTTAAGATAATGGTCCTACTTTCATGCAATATCACTAAAAGGTAATGGATATCCAAAACGAGTACACGTAAAACAAGAGTTACCAAAGAGCATTGGGGGATTCTCTTTTAAAAGTCTGCAGCAACTATCAGCACGCGCTCAACGCCTGCGTCCCAGAAACTCCAGCACCTGATCCGAACGCAGCTTCATGCCGTTGAACAGGGAATCCTGGACCAAGAATGTGTCGCCAATGCGCAGGTTGATGCCGCTGCGGACACTGGAAAGCTCCGCACTGTCCTTGAGGATATACGCCCGTTCCACAAACGGGTATCCCAGTCGGGTTCGGGCCAGGATTCCCTGTCCATTCAGGCAGTCGGGTTCGCCCTTGCTTCCGGAATAGAGCAGCAGATACACCGGCTTCAGGTGGTGGATAGGTGCGAGTAGTTTCACCAGGGTGCTAACCTGCTCCACACAGCCGGTGCAATACGGATAACTCATGTACACCCGCAGCGTTCGCTCCTTTGGAACAATGAGCCGTTCCCTGCATGCTTCGTCATACACCCTGATACCGGACTTAGCGCTGCTGCAGGCCGCGCAGAGCAGGATAAGCACCCACTTAATACCTCCGGAATACATATACGGCCATGGTTTTTTTACTCGCCGGCAGGGTTTGGGCGACAAAGCGCATCAAGTCGGGTCCGGTTTTACCAATCATGGTCTCCTTGCCGGCAGCAATACCCAGGGCCATCAGCGAGCCGTCGTCCATCAGAAAGGTGGGCGAGCCGGTACGCAGCAGACTCAGGGCGAAGATATCCGGGTCAAAAGCCGCAAAGGGACCTGGTGTGGCTACTTTAATCGTGGTATCCAACACCAGCTCCTCCCCTTCCCTGCGCAGGAAATCCATAGCCCAGAGCTGCTGCCCGTCTTCAAACAGCGTGTAACGCACCAACACATCGCCGCGGCGGTTGGCCATAATTTTCTCTACACGTGAATAGCGTTGCATCCAGGTGGCCATGGTATCCCAGGCCGCCAGCTGCCCACGGGTGAACTCCAGCGCATTATATTCAGCTTCGAGGCTGTCGGGGTATTGCGCCCAGGATTCCGGCTTTGCCTCATATAACAGGCGGGCGGGACCATGGGGATTGGCGGCAAAAATCCTATAGTTCACGATGTCTGCCATCAGTACCGTGCTGTCGCCCCACAGCGCACACAGGCTATTGTCAAACTTGCTGCGCGTAAGGTACAGATGTTCCCGGGGCAGTTCCAGGGTATCCGTACGTCCGGAGTTGAAGTGATAGCGTATCACCCCTGAACTGAAATTGCCATCATTATAGGGATAAGCGTAATGCCCGTAAATGGCAGCTCCGCCATGCGTGAGCAGGTATTTGTCGGCGGTAGCGTCCGGCTTGCGGAAACGCCGCGTGGTTCGCCCGGCATTCAGGATCTGCAGAAATGAATCTGTGACCAGAAGGAGTTCATTCTTCCCAAGAAACAGACATGCTTCCAATAATGCTTCCTTGGGAAGTTCCTGTTTGTTGCGGATCAGTTTTTCAGGTCTGATGCTGCTGTGCGTTCCCGAAGCATCCTGCCTTTGGAAGGTCACCAGCTTGCCTGCTTTATGCTCCTTGAGGTATATGAAATTCAGTTGATTCCCTTCCACGGTAAAGCCGAGGTAATCCCGGATAAAAACGAGGCCGGGCACTTCCACATCGGTATTGGCGAAGGAACGCTCCAGTGTTAACCCTTGCTGGGCGGCGCAGGTCAGTGCGCTGATGGTGCTGAAAATACCGGCTGCCACCCTAAGGCGGCAACCGGTTGAAAAGAAACAAGACATAGGATTAGATGAGTTCTTCTTTGTTGATGGTGATGGTTCCGTCATCAAGGTTTTGGTGGTCCCAGACGATGGTATAACTGTATTTCTTACCCGTATTCGGATCCATAAACACCCGGGTTTCCGAGCCGCGTAGCTTCCCCTGCTTCAGTTCTTCCTGCACGAATTCCAACAGGAAGTCCTCGATGCCGCTCTGAACCGGATCGCCTGGTGTGGGGCGGTCGGCTGAATAAGGGCATTTTTTGTTGCCAGGATTGCGGCAATCGATGATACGCACAACATCCCAGATGTATGGTATGGAGAATTCATATTCGACTACATCCTTGTAACCGCCGGGCCCCTTGTCCTTAGTGGTTCTGGAGTATATGATCCAGGCGTAGGAATTGCTGATGCTTGCAAGCAGACAGAGCGACAGAATACCGAGGCGAAACATGAGCTTTTTCATATCAGTTCCTCCTTGTCAATTTTAGTGCGCACTTGTTCCCCTTCTGTTTCCCAGCTGATCATATAACGATAGCTCTTGCCGGTGGCCTCATCGTGATAAACCACGCTGTGTGTTCCCGAAGCTTTGCCGAGTTGGGTTTGTTCCATCGCATAGCGCGACAGGCTGTTCACATGGGCCGCATCGGTGTGGTTGCTGTAATCAGCAGGCCCTACCACGGTGGGGCATTTTTCGCGGCCCACACCGGAACAAGTGATGATGACCACCTCTACTTCGGCAGAGGTGTAGGCCAACCTCATCCGGGCACTGGTTTTACTGGTACTGGCATAACCATCCCTGACCGCATCAAGGGACTTAAAAGTGGCACTGAAGATGACCCAGGCGTTGCTCTCTTGCACTCCCGCAAGCAGCAACATAGAAAAAATGATAAAACGTCTCATAATACAAACAATTATGTCATACAATGTTAAGAAGAATCTTTCTTAATAAGCAAGCCCGGAATGATTCATCAGCCTTGCCAAAGTAGCGACAAACAGGGCTAAAAAAATGTTATTTACTGATAATCAACTGCTTATATAAAAATTAATAAATTCATTTATTTTTAATTAAATGTTTGTATGCGTTTGTAAATACCAGGCGGGTCTTAATAATTGGTTACGGGAAGGATTTTCCCGTCAGAGCATCAGGCGAAGGCCGGCAAATACCCTCCTGCCCTGCATCGAAGCGTAGTTGTAGGCCGTGTCAAAGGTGTAGCCCTGCGGATTGTCCACTTGGATGTACTTGTCGAAAGGATCAAATGACCTCAGCAGTGGATCGCGGGGTACGAAGTTGAGCAGGTTTCGGATTCCGGCGAAGAATTCCATTCCATTTCTGCACTTTCTCGAGCATTGCACATTCAGCAAAGCGTACCAGGGCGAATATTCAGGCCGGAAATCGTTGGGAACCACAGGCAGCCGCATGGGGCTGTAGCATTTTGCGCCCAGGTCAAAAATCACCTTCCCGGGCAGCACTTGCTGCCATTGCAGTGAGGCGCTGAACGGCGGACTGTGTATCTGCGATTCAAACCCCCTCCTGCCATTGCTGTCATGGCTCAGGAAGCCCACCTGCATGAACGTGAATCCCAGCATCAGCCGCCGCCCTGATTTCCCGAAGAAATCGGCGTCCAGGCTAGCACCCCGGCTGATGGCAAATCCCTTCAGATTCGCATAGATAATCTGGTTGGGGTTGCTGAAATAATCAGCCACTATTTTATTGCTGAAGCGGGTATGAAACAGCCCGGCCTCCAGCCTGGCATAATGCTTTGGAATATTCAGCGGCGCCGTGAAGTTCAGCAGGGCAGACCAGGCGCGCTCGGGCAGCAGCTCTTCGCGGAAAACAGCAGTTCTCGCGCCGGTGAGGGCGGCATGATCTTCGGTAAACACATTCACCGGACGGTACGCTGTTCCCAGATTGAATCGAAGGGATTGCCCACCGCTGAAGCCCCTTTTCAGGGCCAGCCTGGGACTCCAGATGATGCCGTGTATCCTGTCGATATCCGAACGCAGACTCAGGTTGTAATCTACATGCTTCAGGCCGCGTCCTTCTGCCTGAATAAAGACACCAGGCAGGAAATTCCTTTGCGGGTTGGCCGTGGCGGGTGTTCCGTCGTCATAGTGGGTATAACGCAGAGGCAAACCGGCCAGCCAGTAAACACCCCGCTGATTCCAGGTCCACAGGAACTGCATGAAACCAACATATTGAGCGGCATGGAAGGGCAGTGTTCCATACACCGAGTTTTGCCGGTGTGCCGTGCCCGAAAACTGCAGCGAAGGCTTCCCCAAAATACCCAAACGGTAGTTGCCGAGCAGTTCGGTGCGCCGGGTAATGATGCGCTCACCATATACGGAATCGGTTCCCGCGAAGCGCTCTTCCCAATCAAGCTCCCCACCCCGGCGGTACTCCCTGAAACTGCGCAGCGCCAGTGATGCGGGCAGTTTTGACTTTCGGTCGAATGCTATTTTCTGGAAGAAGCTGAAACGCTGCTGCACCGGTATATCCGTAAAGCCATCGCCGTTAACGTCCATGACCCTGTTCATGCGGAAGCCGTGCATACTGCTCAGCATGTTCATCCTTCCGGCCTTGTAGCCCACAGCCACATCGGCAGACCACTCGGCATGGCTGCTGCCGCTGAACTCCAAATGGGTGAATGGCTTGCCGCCCGGCTGCCGGGTAATCAGGTTCACCACCCCCGCCATGGCTTCCGGACCATACAATGCTGAGGCCGCACCCTTGATGATCTCCACGCGTTCCAGCAAGCTGTTCGGAATACCCATCAGTCCGTAAACCGTACCTAGGGCGCTCACCATGGGCATGCCGTCGATGGTGACCAGCGTATAAGCCCCTTCCATGCCATTGATGTGGATATCCCCCGCACTACACACATTACAGTTTACCTGGGGCTGAAGCCCGTTCACCATCTGTATGGACTCAAACATATTCGGACCTGGATTGGACCTGAAAAAAGACCGCTGCAATACTTGCACAGGGACCGCACTGGCACGGCGCAGCACAGGCCTCAGTGAGCCGCTGATCACCACCTCATCCAGCCCCGCACTGCCCGTTTGCGCCCAGGCAATGCCGCATCCCACGAAGCATAGAAAAAAGTATTTTAGCATTACCTAAATTTATATTTTGTTTCACAAAAATACGCATTGCGGAGCGCACGGAGCAAAGCAACAGCAGATGTCCGCATTTTTTTCCGGATTGCTTTGGGGGTTGGGTCCGTCTTTTGGGCGGCCGGGCTGCCCAATGCATCAGTAAATAACCCGCAGGTAACGAGTGTCCCTGATGCAATACTTCTGAAAACATTAACTTCGCGCCACGATTCATAAAGACATATGGCTTTCGACCTTGATCTCATCAAATCCGTGTATGAAAGGATGCCTGCCCGCGTAGCAGCTGCGCGCAAACTTGTTGGCAGGCCACTCACCCTTTCCGAGAAAATTCTGTATAACCACTTGTGGAATGGCGATGCCACCACACAACATGAACGGGGTCGCTCGTATGTAGATTTCGCCCCCGACCGTGTGGCCATGCAGGATGCTACGGCACAGATGGCCTTGTTGCAATTTATGCAGGCCGGTCGTCCGAAGGTGGCCGTTCCCAGTACGGTGCACTGCGACCACCTGATTACCGCAAAAACAGGCGCTAACGCCGACTTGAGGGTGGCCAATGATGAAAGTCGCGAAGTTTATGACTTCCTTGCCTCTGTATCTAATAAGTACGGCATCGGTTTCTGGAAACCGGGAGCAGGCATCATCCACCAGGTGGTGTTGGAAAACTATGCATTCCCAGGAGGCATGATGATTGGTACCGACAGTCATACTGTGAATGCCGGCGGTCTTGGTATGCTGGCCATTGGTGTTGGCGGCGCCGACGCCTGCGACGTGATGGCAGGACTTCCCTGGGAACTTAAATGGCCCAAATTGATTGGCATCAGGCTGCGCGGCAAACTGAACGGCTGGGCAGCACCAAAAGACATCATCCTGAAAGTTGCCGGCATCCTCACCGTTAAAGGCGGAACTGGCGCCATCGTGGAATATTTCGGCGAAGGCGCTACCTCCCTGAGCTGCACAGGCAAAGGCACCATTAGCAACATGGGCGCTGAAATTGGCGCAACAACCTCCACCTTCGGCTATGACGACAGCATGGCGCGCTACCTTAGGGCAACAGGCCGCGAGGAAGTAGCAGCCCTGGCTGATGGTATCCGCGAGCACCTTACTGCCGACGCGGAAGTTTACGCCAACCCCGAACAGTACTTCGACGAAGTTATTGATATTGACCTCAACGAACTGGAACCACACCTGAATGGTCCCTTCACGCCAGACCTGGCAACCCCGGTGAGCAAGATGAAGGAAGCCGCAGCAGCCCATGGCTGGCCTACTAAAGTTGAAGTAGGACTGATTGGCAGCTGCACCAACTCAAGCTATGAAGACATCAGCAGGGCGGTTAGCCTTGCACGTCAGGTGGCAGATAAAAACCTGAAAACCAAAGCGGAATTTACCATCACGCCCGGCAGCGAGCAGGTGCGTTTTACCATCGAGCGCGATGGCTTCCTGGATGTGTTCGACAAAATCGGTGCTACCGTGTTTGCCAACGCTTGTGGCCCCTGCATCGGCATGTGGGACCGCATGGGCGCTGATAAACAGGAAAAGAACACCATCGTGCACAGCTTCAATAGGAACTTCGCCAAGCGCGCCGACGGCAATCCCAATACCTTCGCCTTTGTAGCCAGCCCTGAGCTGGTAACTGCGCTGGCCATTGCCGGTGATCTGACCTTCAACCCGCTTACCGACACCCTAACCAACGAGAAGGGCGAACAGGTGAAGCTGGATCCCCCCAGCGGTGAAGAATTGCCCTCGAAAGGCTTTGCGGTAGACGATCCCGGTTATCAGGCACCTGCAGCCGACGGCAGTGGTGTGAATGTAGCGGTAAGCCCTACCAGCAACAGGCTGCAACTGCTCGACCCCTTCGCAGCCTGGGAAGGCAGTGACCTGAAGGGGCTGAAGCTGCTCATCAAGGCTAAAGGAAAATGCACCACCGACCATATCTCTATGGCCGGCCCCTGGCTGAAATTCCGTGGACACCTCGACAACATTTCAAATAATTTATTGATTGGTGCCATAAACTTCTTCAACGACAAAGCCAATGAAGTAAAGAATCAGCTCAGCGGTGAATATGGTCCTGTGCCCGCAACGCAGCGCACCTACAAAGCCGCAGGCATCGGCAGCATTGTGGTAGGCGATGAGAATTACGGTGAAGGCAGCAGCCGTGAACATGCAGCCATGGAGCCCCGCCACCTCGGCGTTCGCGCTGTTTTGGTGAAAAGCTTCGCACGCATCCACGAAACCAACCTCAAGAAACAGGGCATGCTGGCACTCACCTTCGCCAACAAGGATGATTACGACAAAATCCTTGAGAACGACACCATCAACATCACCGGCCTGACCAGCTTCGCACCCGGTATGCCGCTGCATCTGGAGCTGCACCACGACGATGGCAGCAGCGATACCATTCAGGTAAACCACAGCTACAACGAACAGCAGATTGAATGGTTCAAGGCCGGAGGCGCACTGAACATCATCCGCCGCTCCGTAGGCGCCTGAGTAAAACCGAACGACCAAACAAGAAGCCATTCCGGTACCCCGGGATGGCTTTTTTCATGGCGGCCGCCTGTGCGGCATACTTCGGCGCAAAGCTTATTGATTATCTTTGTATTCGTGAATGCTCCTAATGAGCAGAAGCAAAAAAAAAAACAACGTGCGTAAAGGATTTCAATTTTTAGGAGCAGCAATGGTGATTGCTATGGCCGTTCAGGGCGGAATATTTCTGCAGCAACTTACCAAGGGTAAACCGTATCAGCGCGGTGAAAATCCCGGCTACTTCCTGCAGTGGTTTGAAGAAAAGAAAGACGCCAACGGCGAAATACCATCATGGCTTCAGGCTGCTTGGCACAAGGCCGACCGAAGGAATATGCATCTGCGCAGCGGTGAAAACCCCATCGATACCGTGTACGAACTGGGGCCACAACTTACAGGCGGACGCACCCGTGCCATCCTGGTGGATCGGCGCAACGACAACATCATTCTGGCCGCCGGAGTTTCCGGTGGGGTGTGGCGGTCGGAAAACGGTGGCAGCAGCTGGAAACCCCTGAACGACCAGCAGAGCAGCATGATTGTAAGCTGCCTGGTTCAAAATCCGTTCAATCCTGATGTGATGTATTTCGGCACCGGAGAAGCCCGCGAAGCGGGTGTTGATGTTCCCGGCGACGGTATCTTCAAAAGCACCGATGGAGGCCGCAGCTTCCAACAACTTGCCTCCAGCAGAAACCTGAGTGGCATGGATGAGGTGTGGACTCTGGAACATTCGCTCACCGACACCAATACCCTGTTCGCAGGTACCGAAAAAGCCCTGTACCGAAGCACCGATGCAGGCTTGACCTGGGAAGTGGCGTACAGCAATGCACGCGCCAGCGACATCATATGCTTCCCCGATGGCCGGGTGTTATTTACCCGTATCAGCACCGGCATCTACATCAGCGACAGCGCCGGAAAAACAGGCACCTTTAAGCAGATCAGCGATGCCGACATACCCGCTCAGGGCGCCTATGGTCGTATTGAAATTGACTATTGTAAGAAATTCCCCAAGGTGTTGTACGCGTTGTTTGAAGGACCCACCTTCAGCAGCAATGCTACCGCTTTCATGAAAAGCTCTGATGGGGGGCGCACCTGGTCCCGCAAGGCAGTGCCTACTTCCATTGGCAGCGGATATCAAACCTATTGTGTGATGATGGGTTGTTCCCCTACCGACAGCAGCCGCGTGGTTAGCGGTGGCGTGAACATGGCCATCAGCACCAATGGAGGAACCAGTTGGTCAAACAGCCCTACCGGGCATTCCGACCACCACATAGTTGCCAAGATGACCATCAATCAGGATTTCTATCTTGTTGGCAGCGATGGTGGTGTGTGGAAACACCGCTGGTCGGCCACCACTGCCAATCCTGTGGACCTGAACAAAGGCTACCGCACTACACAATTCTATGCAGGAGGCTATGGCATGATTGGCGACAAGGTGATTGGCGGCACGCAGGATAACGGCACCCATTTCACCAAAGGGAACCTGCTATCAAGCAAGGTTTATGGTGCAGATGGCGCCTATGCCCATATCGGCCTGCAGGATGGCACCGTAGCTTATGGCTCTACACAGAATGATGGCATCTTCCGCCTTGATAACTTTGAACAATCCGGACAATTTGCTGTAGGCATCAGCAGCGACAGCTTTACTATAGAAGGCGTGGATTTTATCAATGCCTACCAAATGAACAAGGCAGACCAGTACCAGTTGTTTTACCGCACCAACGCCGGACTGCATTTCAGCCAGGACGGCGGCGATAGCTGGAAGAAGATGACCAAGCGCCTGGTAAACCTGAAGGGTATAGGCGTTTCCAACGAGAAAAACCCCACCGTGTACTTCGGTGGCGCCTCTGCGTCCTTTTACAGGGCAGATTCCATCCTCACCAAGGGTTTCTACCGCGAAGTGAACCTGAGCAATTCAGTTCCCACCTCGGTTACCAATGATATGTTGAAGTGCATCATTGTGCATCCCCGCGACAAATACACCGTATATGTAGCATTCAACAACATCAACGCTCAACCCAGAATCTGGCGTGTGCGTAAAGCCAATACCAGCACCCCTGTGTGGGAAAACGTGTCAGGAAATCTTCCTGCCAGCCTGCCGGTGAACTTTGTGCAGTGCGACCCCTATAAGCCCGACAGCGTTTTGTATGCCGCTACCGACTTCGGCCTGTATTACAGCACCAACGGCGGAACTACCTGGGTGAAAGAATCCAGGGTGCCCAATGTGTATATCCCGGAAATCAAGCTGCGCGACGACGGCACTTTGTTTGTCATCACCCATGGCCGCGGCATCTTTGCTGCCAAGGTTCAAATAGATCCCACGGTTTCTGTGAACAAGTTGAATGCCCTGCCTGCCCTGAAATACGGGCCCAATCCGGCACATGAGCTGCTGCGCATTGAAACCGGGAGCTTCAGTTGCACGGTAAATGTTTTCAACCTGAACGGACAACAGGTGTACCAGCAGCAGAGCAAAGGCGGAACGCATGAGATAAACACCGCTGGATGGCGAAACGGGTATTATCTGATCCGCGTTCAGACGGCAGGTGGCACACGCACATTCAAAGCGCTGGTGGCTCATCCCTGATTCATCCATGGAAGCTCAGATTCAGCAGGAACTTCGCTTGTTGCAGGAAGACCTGCAGCTGGTTAAGGATGCGCTGAAGGAGGTGAGCGCCGACATGATCCGGGAAGGGTTTACCAACTACCCCGTTTTTCTGGCCTCTGCAGAAGCCCTGCGCATCGGCGAATCCCTCTTCAAAAAAGAAGAATTCGAAATCCACCACAACATCAACGCTTCCACCCTGGAAGCCTTTGCTGAACAAGGCCTGATCAACCCGGACCGGGCTGAAGCCTTTAAGTCTTCATATAAAGATCCTGCACATTTTGTTTGCTTTCTGCTGGTTAGCCCCATCGTTGGTGCGCACTTTGTGTTTATTCCCTTTAGCCCGCTGGCCGGCTTTGACCCGTCTGCTGCATGAGCCCCAAGGTTTCGGTTGTCATACTCAATTTCAACACCAGTACCCTGCTGGAACAGTTGGTGCCACTGGTGTTGGACAGCGATTATCCCAACCTGGAAGTCATAATTGCAGATAATGCAAGCACAGACAACAGCGTAGCCCTTTGCCGGTCTCTGTTTCCGCAGGTGCGGATGATAGAAACCGGAGTAAATCTGGGTTATGCCGGTGGTTATAACCATGTTCTGAAACAGGTAGAGGCTGACTACTATGTGTTGCTGAACAGCGATGTAGAGGTGCCTTCCCACTGGCTCCAACCTATGGTGGCTTTAGCGGAGGCTGAGGCAGACATTGCCGCCATTCAGCCAACCATCCTCGACTATTACCATAAGTCCAGATTCGAATACGCAGGAGCTGCTGGTGGATGGATTGACCGCTATGGCTATCCTTTCTGCCGGGGTCGTGTGTTTCATGTACTGGAAGAGCAGCAGGAACAATACGCCAACCAGGCCGACATCTTCTGGGCTTCGGGTGCAGCCATGTTTATCCGCGCAAGCGATTTCCATGCGGCAGGTGGCTTCGACCAGCACTTCTTTGCGCATATGGAAGAGATAGATTTATGCTGGCGCTTACAGCTGGCCGGAAAGCGCATTGTCTTTTGTCCGGAAAGCAGTGTTTATCATATGGGAGGCGGAACGCTCAGCCATCAAAGTGCACAAAAGACTTACCTGAATTTCCGCAATGGGCTGCTTCTTTTAGAGAAGAACTTAGCAGAGGAACTACGGGCTAAGGTTATCCTTGGTCGCCTGTTTCTGGATGGCATTGCTGCCGTGAAGTTCATCCTGACGGGGAAACTCCGTCATGCCTGGGCAATCTGGAGGGCCCACCGCTATTTCCACCGCAACCGCAGGCGCTTCAGACCTGAACATCCCGTTGCCGCCACCCGATTATCCGGCAATTACAGCGGCTCCATCGTTTGGGATTTTTACTTGCGTGGCAAGCGTCGTTTCCGCGACATTGTACAGCACTGATTTCCACCCTTTCCTCGCCATGCTTCAACCTGAGAGGCATGCATAAAAAGAAAGGCCTCCCGAGGGGAAGCCTTTCCAAATATGAGTTAATAGGTTGGTTTACCAATTAATAGCTGAGAACAAAGTCAACCCTGCGGTTCTTGGCCCTGCCTGGAGCAGTGCGGTTGTCTGCGATGGGTTTTTCCTGACCATAACCTGCGGCGGTAAGGCGCTCGGCGGCGATGCCCTGGCTTGTCAGATAACGCTTCACGGAGTCCGCGCGGCGCTGCGACAATTCTTTATTTTTAGCAGGGTCGCCCACGTTGTCGGTATGACCTTCGATAGAAACAACTGCTTCTTTGTATTCGCTTAGGATGGATACGAGCCTGTTCAGGTCGTCGAAAGATTCAGCAAGAATCACATCGCTGGCGGTTTCAAAGTTGATTCCTTTTGCCGCCAGTGCAATGCGCTGACGAACTTCCTGCTTGATTTCGGGGCAGCCTTTGTTGGCGGCGATACCAGCCTTATCAGGACAGCGGTCGGTATTGTCGAAGATGCCGTCACCATCGGAGTCAGGACAACCTTCAGAGCTGGCCGGGCCGGCTTTGAGGGGGCATTTATCTTTACGGTCTTCCACACCATCGCCGTCGGTATCGGGGCAGCCGTTGAAGGCAGCAACACCGGCCATGGAGGGGCAGTCGTCTGTGCGGTCTTCCACGCCGTCGCCGTCAGAGTCAGGGCAGCCGTTGAAGGATGCTGAACCCATTACGGTGGGGCACTGGTCGAGTTTATCTTCTACACCATCGCCGTCAGAATCTGGGCATCCTTTATATTCGGCAGGGCCAGGCAGATTTGGGCAAGCGTCGTCGGCATCGAGGATACCATCGCCGTCAGAATCCATCGGACAGCCAACGGAATCCACGTTGTTGCGGTATTTCTCTTCTGTTTCAGGACACTTGTCATACTTGTTCGGAACGCCATCTTCGTCGTTGTCCTTCATCTTCTTGCCGGGTTGTGGTGCTCCACCGTTACCGAAGGAGTAGGCTATCCCGAAAGAATGATACATATAGGCATCGAACAGTTTGCTGCGACCGTGGACGATGCTGTGGTTGGGCGTGCGAGCCTGACCATCCCAAATATCGTTATGCGTGTAGTTGAAAACGCTCGAAACACGGAAGGAAACCGCGTCGGTGAGTTGATAATTCACGCTGATTCCACCATTCACCAGGCCGCTGTAGCCGATGAAGTGCTTGCTTATGTTGTTGATGCGGGAATCCACATAGAAGATACCCCAGCCGCCGATGATGTTGGCAGAGAGCTTGGCATCTTCTTGGAGGATGCGGCCATTATTCAATTTGAAGCGGGCGCCGCCTACAAGTTCGAAGGTGCTGGCTTTAAAACCGGCATATTTCCAGGGGTCGTTTTCCCACTGGATGGTATTGTAAAATCCAACATCGCCTGCAGAAGTGCGCACGATGGCATCGAATGAGGGGCTGATGTAGTAACCGAACTGGGCACCAACACCGTTGTAGATGGGCTTACGGGAAAAGAACAGGGATGATCCCAGATCGCCCAGATACTCGCGCCATCCGGCGTTGATCTCGATGCCCATGGGTTTGTACACCGTTTGGGCTGTACCCTGCGCTGCGCTAAGCAAAGCAACGCCTGATAGAAATAAACCTTTCAAGTAGTTTTTTATCATAGGTTCTTATTTTTTACACTTTGGGGTAATGATTAGTGGACAAATATAGAAAATGCGATAAAGAAAAAAAGCTATTGCTTACTGATATAAGTCATTTTTTACCGGACCAATCAATTGTTGATGTAAAGCATGGAGCCAATTACCTGAATTCGGTAGGAGGCCAGGGGTTGAGGGGTGGGACCGGCTACAGGCATCCCGTTGAAACCGTATTTTGAAGCGCAGCAGGGGCTGAAGCTTCCACCATTATAGGTTCCGCAGCGCAACTGAAGCATGGTGCTGTCTACCTGGATGAGGGAACAGGCTGTGGTGGGCTGATAACCGCAGGTTCGTTCAAAAGCCTTCCAGTCGCCGTTAAAATCATGGATGAGCAGCACCCCCCGGTTGCCTCCGTTCAGAAACATCCAGCTTCCCGGCTGTTGCAGGTAGATATAAGAGGGCAGGGACAGGTTGATGGAAAGGTTCACCGGCCCGCCGGGAATGGGTTCTACTACAGGCCTGTTGCGGTCGCATGAGGAATACAGCGGCAGCAGGCAAAGCAGCAATAAAAGATTCAGCTTATTCATAAGGGTAAAATCCCTTTCCGCTCTTCCTTCCGTGCAGGCCTGCATCAACCTTTTGTTTCTGTATGCGTGAAGGCCTGAACTTGGCGTCCTGGTTAAACAAGTTGAACATAGATTCCGTAACGGAGTAGTTGGTATCTACGCCGATCAGGTCCATGAGCCGGAAGGGGCCCATTTTGAAGCCTGAAGCTTCCATCAGCCGGTCAATTTGATCAAAGTTTGCTACCTGTTCCTCCAGTATTTTCAATGCCTCTACGTAGTAATGGCGGGCTACACGGTTTACGATGAAGCCGGGTGCATCCTTAGCCAGAACAACCGTTTTCCCCAGTGACGCGGCAAAAGCGGCAGATGTTTGTACCGTATCGCTGCTGGTGTGGGCACCGGCAATTACTTCAACAAGCTTCATCAGTTGTGCCGGGTTGAAGAAGTGAATCCCGACAAACCGTTCGGGGTTGCTCACGGCAGAGGCGATCTGCGTGATGGGAATGGATGAGGTATTGGATGCCAGGATGGTGGTGGTGGCATTGTGTGCGCAAAGTGTTTCAAAGAGTACCCGTTTTACCGGCAACTGCTCTACGATGGCTTCAATAATCAGGTCGGCCTGTAACTGTTCTGCACTGGTGCAGGGTTGGATGAGCAATAGGGCCTGTTCCTTCTCTGCTGCTGTAAGCTTTCCTTTGGCAACGGCTTTATCCAGATCCGCCCTGATATAGCTGAGTCCTCGCTCCAGCGCTGCTGTGCCCGTATCGAAAAGCAATGTTTTATACCCGGCTTTGGCAGCACATAAGGCAATCCCGGAGCCCATTACCCCGGCACCGGCGATGCCCACAGTTGTTATTTGGGTCATAGTGCAAACTTAACCTAAATAGCCCTAGCCCTAATGCGTTATGCGACCAGGGATTGCCTTAACGCGGCAGTAGCCACAGCGCAGGGTTCTGCACCTTCTGTCCCTGCCATACCTGAAACTGCAGTTCCGTTTTTCCATCTTCATCGGTAAACACCACACCCAGGGGCTGCCTGGTATCCACCTTATCACCTTTTTTCACCAGCACCCTGCTGAGTTTGGCATATACGGTAAAATACTCGCCGTGGTTCACCAAAACAGCCTGTTCCTGTCCGGGGATGCTGAGCACTGCACTCACTACGCCTTTGAACACGGAACGGGCCTGAGCGCCTGAAACAGAACTGATGTCAACCCCATTGCTCACCAGCGTAACGCTGCGCAACTCGGGGTGCTGGTAGGTGCCAAATCCCTGGGTTATTACTCCGCGTTCCAAAGGCCAGGGCAGCTTGCCTCTGTTGGTGGCAAAGGCTGCGGACAAGGCCATGGTTTCCGGGGTAAGTGCCGTTGCAGGAGCCGTAGAACCGGATTTAGCACTGGAACTTGTGGTGCTTTCGGTGTTCGCCGGCGCCGTATTGCGGGAAGGTGCCGCCGATCTTCGCTGCGATTCCATCTCTTTGGCAATAAGATTGCGTATGGCTTGATCCAGACGCTTCAGGGCCTGCTGCTGTGCGTTCAGTTTTTTCCGCAGCTCGCGCTCCTTCCCTCCTAAGCTTTTAGCCAGCTGGTCTTTGGTTAGCCTGTCGCGTTCCAGTTGCCTGCGTTCCGACTCCTCTGTACCCAGCAAGCGTCCTTTCTTGTGCTTCACCCCTTCCAGTTCCAGCAGCTTTTCGTTCACTTCCATTTTCCTGTCGCGGATGTTGTGGATCAGGTTCTTCTGGAAGGAAGCCAGCTTGCGGATGTACTTGATGCGGCTTACTGCCTGGTTGAAGCTTTGAGCAGAGAACACAAATGCCAAACGGCTGAACTGACTTCTGCTCTTATACGACTGAACCATCACCTTGGCCAGGCGTTTCTTTTCCTGCTCCAGAGCATATTCCAGGTCTGATATCAGGTTGCTTTTCATCGCAATTTCCTCTTCCACGCTGGATATTTCTTCGCGGATGGTTTCTATCAGTTCATTCTGGTTGCGTATGAGTTTACCCAGTAAAACCAGGTTGTTCAGGGTTTGCTTTTTCTTTTTCTGCGTTTCTTCCAGCACCTGCCTGGTCATGCTAATTTCTTCTTGGGCTTTCCTTTTCTTATCCTCCAGTTCTTTGCGCGACTGTGCCTTTGCCGGCAGCACCAGCCATATGGAAATCAGAACCAGAAGTGATTTAGCGGCGTTCATAGCTGGCTGGGATATTCAAGGGGAATTGCTGTATGGCAGCGGCAGACAGTTCTTCAACGATAAAAACGACACCGGATTCCTGCACAACGAGGCCGGAGGCCTGACTCTGCGTGTATTTTATTGCCTTGACCCGGATGTCTTTAGGCATGTATAAATCCGGCTGTTCCCTGCTGGTCATGAGCCCCTGGTATCTGGCCGTGAGCGAACGCGCATTAGACTGGTCGGAGAAGCTGGAAGCCACCAGTTTGTTGTTTTCAAAAAACAGGCGATTGCTCCATGAAGCTGTTTGAGCCGCCCAATGGAAGTTCAGGCTGTCGTAACGGTAGGTTGCGGTATCAAAGAGCGGCAGGCCCAGCATGAGGTTTTGCAGTTCTCTGAGGGTAACAGGAGCACCCAGCATTTCCTGCAGGTAGCTGATGCTGTACAAGGAATAGTACTTTTCGATGTAGTTCACCAACTTCACTGAATCACGGGTAATCAGCACCCTGGCGGCGGTAATTCCCATGCCCGGGCTGATGCTGAGCCACAGTGCTGAGTCGCGCTTCATACGAAACCCGGCGTTGATGCTCATATTATTGCCGTTCATATCCAGCTGTAATTCACCTTTTCCGGACAAGTTCATCCAAGTACTGGAACCCAGTTCAGATGCCTTCTTTACATCTTCACGCAGCAGGTTCACCTCCACCGGTTTGGAAACCACGGGCATGGGCGGTGTTTCATGCTTCCCGCCCCGAAACAGTTTACAGGAAGTGCCCGTTATCAGGACAAGGAAAAAAAGTATGGTGATTTTATGGTTCATTCAGTTTCTTTTTAAGCTTAACGGCATCTCCCCCGGCTTTTAGTGCCCGCTGCCAGTAGAATTTCGCTTGTGTTTTGTTGCCGGTTTTCGCATAAGCATCGCCTATGGCTTCCAGCACCTGCGGTTCACGTGCTTCCGGTGCCTTAACGGCCTCCCAAACCCGGATTGCCTCAGCAGGTTTATCTGCAAAAAACAACACCCAGCCTAGGATTATGTGCACGGCTGCCGAATCAGGACCGGGCAAGCCCGCCGCATCCCGCGCCATCTTTTCTGCTGCTGCTGTTTCTCCGGTCAGTGCCATCACATAGGCTAACTGGGCCTTGGCCCAAGGTTCCTTAGGCCAATTCTGGAGGCTTTTCTTGGCCAACTCCAGCGCTTCATCGGTTTTCCCCTGCACGCAAAAGATGCGCAGCATCAGGGCTCTGACAGCCAGTTGGTCTTCCATTTTGAAGGCCATGCTCAATCCATAGTTGGCTGATTCCAGCGCTGTTTCCAAACTATTCAACTGAAAAGCTCCATAAGCCTTCCAATAATGTGCCGGAACCATAGCCGGAAATAAATCGGCCATATCGCTTGCCGTTTCAAACAGCGCGTTCCAGTCTGAAATCAGGCGAAGGGCGTTGATCGTTTTTTGATAGTCAACGAAATATGCTTCTTTGTTAAACACAGAATCCTCATACAACATGCGCAGATAGGATGCTGCAGCGAGGCTGTCCATCCCCCGGGCCGTTGCCAGGTCGCCGCAATACTCCAAAACATGAGGGTCTTCCGGATGGGCCTGCTCTAATAGGTACAGTATTTGGGCTATGCTGTCGCTGGAAACGTGGACACGCCCCTGCCACAGGTCCAGCAGGTTTTTTTTGCGGCTGAAACCCAATTCCGGATTGGCGGTCAGGCGCTGCAACGATTCGAAGCTGTTGTTGGTTTCACCGCGGTTCAGGCGGATTTGCAGCAACAGCGCCTCTACTTCAAAGTCGGCGGGATTTTGTGCTAAAACGCTGCTGAGCAGAGGTACGGCACGATCGAGGTTTCCGGCCTCCATGCACAGCTCCGCTTCGCGCAATTTATAAGCGTTTCTGTCTGGGTATTTTGCTCCCAGCTTCTTCATCTCATCGGCGGCATCGAGGTAGCGTCCTTCCGCCTTCAGCAACAGAATCTTCCGGTAGGTGGTGGCGGGGCGCAGCCCCACCTGTTGCTCTCTGCGGTTGATTAACTCCAGTGCCCGGCTGCGGTTGCCGGCTTTAAGCTGCAGGCGCAGGGCCTCCTGGAAGAAGATAGAGCGTGTGGCATCTTCGGCCATCAGTTGTTCAAAGATGGTCGCTGCCTGAGCAGGTTCCCCGGTTTGTTCCAGAAGCGCGGCCTCCAACTCACGGTACCAGCGGTTCTTTTCATCCAGCCTGTGGGCCTTCCTGATAAAGAACAGGGCCTCGCTGTATCGTTCCTGAGCTTTGTAGATACAGGCAATGCGGTAGTGCACAGCTGCATTATCCGGTTGTTCCTTTTCGAGGGAAAGGAAGGCAGCAAGACCGCGATCGCCCGAAGCGCTGAGGTATTGTGCTTCTGCGTTGATATAGGCAGCGGAAATGGCAACTTCAGTACCATCGGCACCGGTGATGGCCTTGTTACCCGGAGCCGGCAGTTTCTTTGCCGTTCTGCAGCCCGTGTGCAGTATGGCAATCAGGAGCGGCAGAAAGATCCGGGCCGCCCGCATCACTTAATTCTGAGTTGAATAATCGCCAATGCTCAGTTCATGGCTGCTTCCGTCCATACGAACGTGATTGCCGATGATGCTGTTGGTGCACTTGAGGTTTCGTATGGAACTATGGCTCTGGATGATGCTGTTATCCACCTCACAGTTCTCCAGCACGGTGTTGTCTCCAATGGAAACATAGGGGCCGATGCGGCATCCTTTGATCTGAACATTGGCGCCGATAAAGCATGGCTCTATGATTTCTGTACCGCCGTTAAATCTGGTTTTATCAATGGCAAACTGTTCCTGACGGGTAGCCAGCAGTCGCTGGTTGGTGAACACAGTGGCATCTTTATTGCCGCAATCCCACCACTCTTCCACGGCACCGGGAGCGAAGCGCAGCCCCTTATTTTTCATGTTTTCAAGGGCATTGGTAAGCTGATATTCTCCTTTTTCACGGATGTTGTTGTCCAGGAGGTAGCGCAGTTCCTTTTTCAGGTTGGCGCCATCGTGGAAGTAATAGATGCCGATGATGGCCAGATCTGATACAAATTCAGAAGGCTTTTCCACAAAATCGGTGATGTTGTTGCCTTCATCAATTTTCACCACGCCAAACATGCGGGGATCTTCCACACGGTGCACCCAGATGATGCCATCGCGGGTTTTATCAAGTTCGAAATTGGCACGAAACAGGGTATCTGCGAAGGCCACGATGACTTCTCCATCCAGACATTCTTCCGCACAGAGCACTGCATGGGCGGTACCCAGAGGTTCATCCTGATAGAAGATCTTGCCTTTGGCGCCGATGCTCTCAGCTACGTCCAGCAACTTTTGTTCGGTTTCGGCGCCAAAATCGCCGATTACAAAGGCTACTTCATCAATTCGATCGCGGCAAACCCGTGCAATATCTTCAATAAGCCAGTGAACGATGGGTTTTCCTGCCACAGGCAGCAAAGGCTTGGGAACAGTAAGTGTATGAGGGCGCATTCTTTTCCCCATTCCCGCCATTGGCACTATTACCTTCATATTTTTTTACGCAAGATTAACCTTGCAAATAACGGGGTTTTCGTATTAAGATACCTTAAAGCCCGCCTTAAGTGTATGCTTTCCTAAACACCTGTGGAACCGTAACCCCCTGCTCCTCTGTCACTTGAATCGAGCTGTGTTGCTGTTTGCCAAACCACTTGTTCATGGCGGGCCAGCACCATTTGAGCGATGCGGTCACCATGGGCAATGGTAAAAGCTTCACTGCCGTGGTTGATGAGTAACACCTTGACTTCTCCGCGGTAGTCGCTGTCAATGGTTCCGGGACTGTTGAGCACCGTAACGCCGTGTTTCAGTGCCAGCCCGCTGCGCGGGCGCACCTGCGCTTCATAGCCCGGGGGTATTTCCAAAAACAGTCCTGTAGGTATCAGTGCTCTATTGCCGGGTTCCAGGCAATACGGTTCCTCCAGAAAAGCCTGTAAATCCATTCCGGCAGCATGCGCGGTTTGCCGCTCCGGCAGTGGGTTGCCGGAATTATTGATCACCTTTATGCTCAGGTGCGCTTCTTGTTCCATAGTTCAGTTTTCAACATCAGCATGACATAGCCGCTGCCCATGGCCAATATGGTTAGCCACCAACGCAACGGTTCATCCATGCGGTTTATCTCCAGTTGGTTCCAGAGCCCATACAAGCCGGCAGCGGTGCCGATGGCCAGCAAGGCTGAGCCTGACCGGTAGGGTACCGGATAATACATTTGTCCCATGGCATAGGAGGCCAGCATCATGCACAAATACACCGCAAAGGTGGTCCATGCCGATGCCGTAAAACCCCAGCGTGGAATGAGCAGCAGGTTCAGTGCGATGGTCAGAACGGCGCCTCCGATGGCGATGCTTGCACCCATGCGCGTTTGTCCGGTGAGCTTGTACCAGATGCTGAGGTTATAGTATATACCCAGACACAGGTTGGCTGCCAGCAAAACAGGAACCACCGCCGGGCCTCTGGCATCCAGGAAATAGCTGCTGTTCCTTATGAGCATAGGCGCAAGCACATCCAGCAGCAACAGCGTGGCCAGAGCCATGCCGCACATCACCCAAATGAAAATGCCCATGACCCTGGCGTATAGCGCCTGTGGGTTTTCGTCATTGCTTCTGGAGAAGAAAAACGGCTCCGCCGCAAAGCGAAAGGCCTGCACAAAAATGGTGAGCACCATGGCCAGCTTATAAAAGGCTCCGTAAATCCCTACCTGATAATCCCCTTCCTGGGCCGGCAGCAGGCTCTTCAGCAGTATGCGGTCCAGGGTTTCGTTCACCATTCCTGCCAGCCCCACCCAAACCAGGGGCAACGCGTAGTGCAACATGCGGCCAAGCAAATCGCGGTCGTATTCCTTCCAGGCATTGCGCCATTCGGGCCAAAGGATGATGAAGGTACACAGGCTGGCCGCAAGGTTAGAAAGGAAGATATAGGAAATCAACTGTTCCGGTGCGGTCCAGCCTTCGCTCAGCCAGCCCTGTTCTACCATTTCGGGCAGCCCCAACAGAAAAAACAGGTTTAAGCCCACATTGATGAAGATGCCGATCAACCTGATGGCGGCAAAACGCATGGCTTGCTGCCGTTGGCGAAGCCAGGCGAAGGGCAGCGCTGACAAGGCATCTGCGGCCAGGATGCCGGCAAAACAGCGTATGTAGAAGGGCTTCCCCGGATAGCCTATCCAAACGGCAAGCTGCGGCGCCAACAGCAGGGCCAGCATGGTGAGCGCCAGACTGCTCAGCGCAACGGCGCGGAATGCGGTAGCATAGCTGCTGCGCTCCTGCCCTTCCTGCCGGGCAAAGTTGAAAAAAGCCGTCTCCATGCCGTAGGTGTACACCACCGCCAGAAAAGCAGAATAGCTGAACATTACGTTCACCACGCCGTAATCAGATACTTGAGCCAAACGAGCGGTGTACAGGGGTACCAACAAGAAGTTGATAAACCTCCCAACCATGCTGCTCAGCCCATATATGGCGGTTTGCGATGCCAGTTGCCGGATCAGGGATGCCATGCGGGACAAAACTAATTCACAGTTATGCTCAAAAATCGGAGCAGGCAGGAATTGGATTTAAAAAAAATCACTGTTATCCAAAACGTTTTTTATTGAACAGTTAGTGTGCTGATTATTAAAGGGTTAGTTTTCTATTTGTTGCCATTTTGATTCCCCCACCACCACAAAATCAACCAATTTCTATTCTACTCTTTTCTATTACTTTTTCCTTGATGAAAAAGTAAGCAAAAAATCAAGGCTGCTAGGATAGTGGTAAGGGATAAGTGGTATGTGGTAAGTGCTGGTCCCCGCCTGCCCCCACCGAGTTGCAAAGCAACTGCTTGCCCCCACTGGATTGCGCAGCAAGACACCGTGGGGGTGGGGGAGCAGCTTCCCTTGTCATTTAGCAGCTTCTTGCGGCGTTTAACGCCTCCCATCATTTGAGGCCGCTCCTTTTGCTGGAATGGATAATAAAATCTGTCATGGTGAGCCAAAAAGCCTGTCACCCCGCCCGAGCAAAGCGAGCGGCGGGGAACCACAACTTGCCCCGCCCGTAGTTCGTAGTTCGACCCCTACAAGTATGGGCAGGCACGCTCACCATGACAGGCTCACTATGACGTGCAGCGAGCGGCGGGGGCATGTTAAGTGCTTGAAGAGTAGCCTCTAGTTTAGAATGGTTCTGCAATTCAAAGGCAGGTCACTGTACCAATATTGTCTAAAATTTATTTTGGGCAGATGTGTAGGAACATACATTATTTGGCTGGAATACAACTGGCCCATAACAAAAAGAGCGACCCTCGGGCCGCTCATTTTGTTCATTTGAGACCGTAGAATTATTCAATCACCAGTTTTTGGTAATTGCCTTCGTTTGTGCCTTCCAGGGTAAGCAGGTAAATACCTTTTGCCCAGCCACGACAGGGAATGCTGATCTGGCCTTTGCTGTGGTTTTGTTCCAACACCAGCCTTCCGCCGCCGTCATAAATGCGCAATTTCAGGTTTGAAGAGGTGAAGGAAGCCGCGTCCAGCGTGAACACCTCGCGGGCGGGATTGGGTGCCAGCGTGGCTTCGCGGATGCTGATTTGTTTCACCGCTGAACCCTGTTCGGGGGCCTCGCAGGGGATGCGGGGCGTAGCCGTATAGTTCATCGTGCTGAAGTCAATATAGCAGGCCCAGTCAGGATTATCCACAAAAGGATTGCGGTTTTTCTGAATATCGGCAACCATCTCATGACGTGCTATTTCAAAATTTGTGGGGGGATACATCCTGTTCCAGCGCTTCAGAATCCACTGATTCTGACGGTTCAGCGCCTGGTCCAGTGGCGAAGGAATGGTGAATACGGCACCGCTGCGGTTGTATGCTGCGCACATGTAGAACATAGCGCGGGCGCAGAAGCCCTTCATCTCATCGCGAGGCTCATAGGCTGGATTTCCGCTGCTGTCCAAACCAAAGGCACCATCGCGGAAGCGAACCACTACGCTCTTCAGCTCATTGAGCGGGAAGTTGCTGCGCACGGCATTTGCGCTGTCCTGATGTACAGGAACCAGAATGTGCAGGTCGCTGTAGTTTGCTGAATCCTGATTGCTGATGCCCATCCAGCTGTAAGGATAAACATGTTCGCGGCTGAACGGAGTATTCGGTATCCACTGCAACGGAGGGGTGTAAACACTTTTAAAACCGCTATACTGACACGTCATCACACGGCGGCCACCGGTGGTGTCGTACCCGTAGAAATAGTCACCGAATACCGGAGCATAGTTGGTGTAGAAAATCTGGGTATGAGGGCGAATGAGTGAACGCAGCGCAGTGGGGAACACGGTTTTGCTCACATCGATATTGTTGTAGTAAGGACCCGTGTTTTTTCCCGTTGAGGTTTGAGCGCCGATGCCGGCACTGTTGTTGTAATTCTCAAAACCGCCCTGACCATTGAAGCCAAACACCGAAACGTGGAAGGCTGTATTTGCCACCACCTGATCCAGCAGGAAGCTGCCGGGAGCGCCCACATAGGCTACACGCGCTGAACCAATCCACATGCCTTTTTCATAGGTGCTGCCGTCGGCCGGGCTGCTGTTCACCGCTGAGCCTTTTCTTACCAGCACGATATAGCGCTCCGCATTGCTGCTGCCTGCGGCGATGGTTGCGCGAAGCTTGTACGCTGAAATCTGGTCGAAGCTCACTGCGGCGGGTGTGCCGGTTGGTTCTGAGGCCAGGCTGCCGTTGATGGCGTACACGCGGATTACAAAGGTACCGTTATCCGGGTCGTCGCTTTTGATGACAATGGAAGACTTCTTGGATCCGTTGGCGCCGGAAGGGCTGAAGTTGATGAAGAAGGTGGAATCTGCACCGGGATTTACGGTTTTGGAACCCGCCACGCTGAAATTTGTGGAATCGCCGCCTGAACTATAATTCGCGCTGATGGTCAGGTCCTTCGCTGTGCTGCGGTTGCGTACAGTGATGCTTGTTTTGGCGGTATTGCCTAAGAAAATCTCCGCGCCGTTCAGCAGTTGATTTCCTTTAAAAAACACGTTGATTTCAGCGTTAGCGGTAGGAATGGCTGCTTCGACTTTTACATCGTCCAGCGCCACGTTGTAGCCGCTTTGCTTGGTTTTGAAGTGCCAGCGGACATAACGGGTGCTGCTTTGCGCTGTGAAGCTATCCTTGGTAATGGTACCGGGCATGGTGGTGGTATAGGTTTTTGCCACAGACCAGGTGATGCTGTCGGCACTTTCTTCTACCGTAAAGGTACCGTTAAATGGTCCGGGCGTACCGGTATATCGCGCATACCAGCTCACTTTTCCCGGTTTCGAGGCCATGCGCACACCGATATGCTCGCCGGTGCCATCCAGACGGGCGCTGATGGGTGCCGAGAAATAATTCCCGCTGGTGGTATAGGTTTCTGCAGCGGGGGTTGCGCTGATGGCCTTCCACCAGCCTGCAGGTGGGGCGGTAATGGTGGTGAAATCCCAAAAGGCGGGCAAGGTTGCCTGCCCCTTGCTGTTTCCTGCTGCGAAACACAACAGGATGGGGGTGATGATGCGTATGAGGTTTTTCATGATAATCTTTTTAGAAACCCAATCGGATGCCGGTGGTCCAGCGCGTGCCGGGCGCCACGTACACTTCTACATTTTTGGGGTTTAACGTAGCACCGGGAGATCCTTGATTTCTGTGCTGCGCATCGCTGATGTAGAGGCGGTTGGCCAGGTTGAATACGTTTCCGAAGATGCCCAGCTCCATGCCTTTGAAGCGCTTGTTGTAACCGAACGCCAGGTTGAAGGTATGGTAATTGGGAATGCGCCATGCTTCGCGGTCTTTGTAGGGACCCACCAGCGCGGTTGGGTCAAAATCTGCGAATTGCTTGCCAAACCATATGATGGATGGCGTGAGGTAGGCGCCCTTTACCGGCTCGATGCGCAGCATGGAACTCACCTGCTGCTGCGCCGCATCGCCAACATGAACACCCACAGCGCTGAAGTCAACCGTAGCAACGGTGTTGCCGTTGTCGTCGCGTACTTCGGCCACGGCACCTGAATTCCAGATCCAGTCGGCAAGGGTAGCAGCCAATTCCCAGGATATCCAGTTCACAGGCTTAAAGGCGGCAGAAAGTTCCACGCCCTGATGTCGGGCTTTTAATCCGTTGATGTTGTAGCTGAATTGATTGCCATCAGGATCCACATAGCTGGGCAGGTTATCTACCGGTTTGTTCAGCCAGGTGGTATAATACAGGTTCAGGTCTGAACTGAAATAGCGCGACTTGAAACCCAGTCCTCCTTCTATAGATTGCACCTCTTCATTCTTCACGCCCTTCACCAAACGGTTCTGGTTGTCAAAAACGTTGTTGAAGCGCTGCGGCCTAACCAGTCTTCCCACATTCACAAAAGCGTTCACCTTTTTGCTGAAGTTGCGGTTGAATCCAGCCTTGGCAGTATATCCTGTATACCCTATCCAAGGTGTTGAAGCGGGGTTCCCTTCCACATCCGGTTTGAAATAATCTCTGCGCTGGTAGTTAGAACGGGTGAGGCTCAAGTTCACAAAAGTGCTGAACTTCTTCTTGCTGTATTCCCACTCGGCGAAGGCACCACCCCAGCGCACATAGCCTTCGTTGTAATAACCGAAGATATCGCCCTTGCGGTACAGCTGACTTTTAGCCAGGGGATAAAGTTCGCGCCCATCCGGACGGTAATAATCTCCACCCAACAAATCGTACACCTCCCGGAAATGGATGCCGCGGTAGGTGCGCAGGTCAACACCTCCGGACAGGTTCATGCTGGCCATGAGTTTATACTGGAAGGTTGACAGGGCACCGAACCAGTTGTGGTTATTCACCGCCCGGGAAATGATGCTGCGCGATTTGCGCTCGGTGGTGCTGTAGTCAGGGTCTATGGGAGATACAAATGCGGAGCCGAAGGCATTCTGATGGTAGGCATCCTGAAAATTGTATAAGCCATTGACAAATGGCACCTGAGCCACGCCGCGTGCGCTGGATCCCCCGCCCCGGCCGTAGGAAGCATATACCGTAGTGCTGATGAGCAGGCGCTTGTTGGGTGTGTAGGTATGTTTCACATAAGCCTGCGGCTTATGAAACATATTTTCTCGTTCGTTGAGGGCTTCTCTACCGGCAAAGGCGGTATCGCCAGGACTGTTGTAGTTGTAGCGGTCCAGCCAGCCCCAGTGCTGGTTGTATTTGCGGCCCATATTCCGGGCCGAATTGGAAATAACCGTATCTGTGCCCAGTTTAGCTGCGTAGGCTGCGTCGTAAACGGGTAGTCTGGCCCTGAAACTGCGCTGCCCGTGGCTTTG
>CANHRE010000033.1 GCA_947463095.1 Flavobacteriales bacterium
TCTATTGGTCGCAAACATTGTCCGTTACTTCTTAGTTGGGTAACTAAGTCAACTCTTGGCAAACTGCCAATAACTAATTGTTGATACGGTGTATAAGGGCTTTCAAATGAGAAAAATAAATCTTCCGAGTTTGGTTCAATTCCGTAAAGTTCTTTCGCTGATATTTTCTTGTGTTTAACTTTCAGTTCTTTGTCAAGATAGAGATAAACATTGTCTAAATTTTTTGAAGCAAGAAAATTTGTCAAACCCGCAGGGAATGAAGAGTTAAACTGGTTCTTTCCCCAAGTGTCAGATTGGGTAAAGTCCCTGTTTGAATATTTTACTCCGAAAAGTCCGGGTTTTTGCTTTGTCATTCTGTTAATTAATAGATTTCAAATTTACTAAAATTGTCCGTTGAGTCGTTCGGAAATAGGTCAAAGTTGTCAACGAGTTACTGTCGGTCGTGTCGGTTTTTAGCCTTGCACCTAACTTGCTTATAGGTCTAGTTTTTTAGCTCCTATACACCGTATTTTGTTGTATAGGTCTAGTTTTGTTTCCCTTTTTGGCTGGTTCATAGGTCGTCGAATGGACTGCAAATGGCTTGTAGGTTCTTTTGGCTGACATGAGTGTAAATTTCGGTATTACGGCGGCTTTTGTGCCCCAATAATTCTTGATTATACCGCAGATTGGTTCCGCTTCCTGGCAAGTGTTTGGCATCACAGTATTGGGGGTTCACTACGTTGGGTTCAAACAGCCAGCTTTTCCATGTATGGCTCCAAAGCACATTCTCCAGCTTCTTCACCGGGTGAATCAACTGCTTATCATATGGAAACTGCACCCTGAGGAAGGATTCCTTTTTGTGGCGGATGATATCGAGGGTTCCGGCAGTCAAGAGCCTGAAGTTTTCCAAATATAATAAGTGTACTTGTAAATTTTGGTATTGTTTGTCCTTAAAATACAGGTGTTTGGGCCGGATTCGGGGGAAATGACTGATAATTAAGTATTTGCGATTTTTATGCGGTGAATGGAGATTAAATAACAAAACTCCCAAACTCCCACCCCCCCCAACTCCAAAACTCCAACGCTCCAAAACTCCAAACTCCCCAACCATTCTATCACCATAAAACAAAATCCACCGCTCCAAAACTCCCCAACCATTCTATCCCAAATAAACAAAATCCATCGCTCCAAAACTCCAAAACTTCCTAACTCCTATGGTTCGTGGTTCGTGGTTCGACACGCTCACCATGACGCGCTCACCATGACACGCTCACCATGACACGCTCACCATGACACGCTCACCATGACAAAAACTCCCAAACTCCCAATCTCCCCAACCATCATTCTAATCCATTCCCAATTCCACCCCATTCCCGAATTCTGTACACCTCCATAAAATCTGTGGGCAAGGTGTTGCTTCCGCAGAGGAAATTCGCAACATGCTTTCGTCTTGCCTGCAGCCCCTGGATCCCGCACTGGCCTCTTACGCCGCCACGCCCCACAGCGTAGCTGCTTCTATGCGCCTGCACCTGCATGGGTTCCCTGATCTAAACGGGGTTCAGCTGGCGCTGGTTGGCCTGCCTACCGCTGCTTCCGGCATACGCGAACAGCTGTTTGGCCTGAACTGGCGTTTTGGCAACCTGGTGATGGCCGATCTGGGCAACCTGAAGCCCGCCACTGATCGCAAAGCCACCTTGCAGGGATTGAGTGAGGTGCTGGCTGAACTGCACGAAAAAGGCATCACCTGCATTGTGCTGGGGGATGAAGAAGATACACTCTGGGCGCAGTATATGGCTTATCGCCACGCCTTAGCGCCGCTGAGCATGGCCATGGTACTGGCCGGCTTCGACCTGCAAAACGACCGCAGCATCCATCGCATCCTCGAGCATCAGCCTTCACACCTGTTCAACCTAAACCTGATGGCCACCCAGGCCTGCTATATGCCCCAGCCTACCGTGGACCAACTGGAACGGGGCCACCATGAACACCACCGCCTTGGCGAGTTGCGCGGCAGGATGGAGGAAGCCGAACCCATGCTGCGCAGCGCACTCAGCTTCGCCTTCAGCATGGAAGCGCTGCGGGCTTCCGATGCTCCCGGAACCATGCTGGCATCACCCAACGGGCTTTATGCAGAAGAGGCGGCAACGCTGGCGCGCTACGCAGGACTGGCGCCTTCGCTGCACAGCTTCCTGCTGCACGCCTGTCCCAAGCAGTCCCTCAGTACCCTGCTTGCTGCCCAGCTTATCTGGTATTTCACCGAAGGCTTCACCCAGCGCTATCACGAGTGGCCCAACCAGGAAGACCCGGAATTTATTGTGTACCGCATTACGCTGCGCACCGCAGGCTATGAAATTGCATTCTACCGCAGCAAGCGCAGCAACCGTTGGTGGATGGATGTGCCTCATCCATACGAAGCACAGAACCTGCTGCTGGGCTGCTCCTATTCCGATTACCAAAGTGCCTGTAACGATGAGCTGCCGGAGCGCTGGTGGCGCGCTTATCAGCGCTTGTTGTGAAAAGACTGAAGGCCGCTGGATAAGCAGCTAGCCCCGCAAGCGCAGCGACAGGGGGCAAGCTGCACTGCTGTTGCTTTTAGAAAATATCGGTGGGGTTCGACTCCGCTCACCCACCGCGAATACATTCCATAAAACCTTAAACCACCCGCCTTCATCCGCCCAAATTGCGCACCCTCGCAAACAAGGGCGGCCATTATACGTTACTTTTGCAGCCCCAAAATATGGACACCCATTTTTATCCGCTGCGCGTGAAGAAACTGGTTCGGGAGACCTCCGATGCCGTTACGGTAGTACTTGATGTTCCCTCCGACCTGAAACCCGCTTTCCATTATACCGCAGGTCAATACCTGAACTTTCGTATCGACAGTGCCGAAGGTGAAATCCGACGTTCCTATTCGCTGTGCACAGGTCCTGAAACTGATGAGGATCTTGCCGTTACGGTAAAGAAGGTAGAAAATGGCCGCATGAGCACCTGGATGAATGAGGTGCTAAAAGAGGGTGATGCCATCGAGGTGATGCCTCCCATGGGTAAGTTTACCGTGCACCCGGAGTCCGGTCGTGCGCACCGCTATGTATTGTTCGGCGGCGGCAGTGGCATCACACCCCTGATGGGCATTGCCAAAACGGTGTTGCACGGAGAACCCGGCAGCAGCGTGTTTCTGGTTTACGCCAACCGCAATCCGGACCAGGTGATATTCAAGAAACAGTGGGCGGCGCTGGAACAGCAATACGGCAGCCGGCTGAAGGTGTTTTTGTCGTACGACCAGGCTCCATTGACTTGGTTTGGCCTGAAGGGCGTGCTCACGGCCGATAAGGTGCAGCAAATCATCAGCAATAAGATAGGTGGCGACAGCCCCAACCAGGATTATTACATCTGCGGCCCCACGCCCATGATGGATGTGGTGAAGCAGGGGCTGCAGCGCAGCGGCGCCGATGCCTCAAGGATGCATATAGAATACTTCAGCGCACCTACGTCGGAAAAGGAAGAAGCCCCCACGGCGGTAGGAACTGTTTCCGCAGAGGAACCCGCCTTCAGCGGAACAGCGCATGTGAAGGTTACAGTTTACGGACGTACTTCCGACATGACCGTAAAGGACAACATCACCATCCTGGATGCAGCCATTAAGGCAGACCTGGAGCCCCCTTATTCGTGTACTGTTGGCGTATGCACCACCTGCAGGGCACGCGTGCTGAAAGGCAAGGTGGAAATGAAGGAGCGCGAAGGCCTGAGTGATGAGGAAATTTCCCAGGGCTTTGTGTTGACCTGCCAGAGCTATTGCCGCAGCGCCGATGTGGAACTGGTCTATGAATAAGTGCTGCTAAGGGATTCCCGCTTCTGATTAACTTTGCACCATCGGATTATGCAAAACGAACTAGCAAATGAAATCCTGGAGGGCATGATTGCCGAAATCCGGGAACAAGGTATAGACACGGCCAGCCTCATTCCGCGACTTCAGGAAGTACGTGAACTTGCCCTTAAAGAGGAAGATCCGCTTCTTGCGCGTGCACTCCGCCTGTGCTGGCAGCATATAACCGAAAACGACGGCTTTCACCTGGCCTTTGTGGAAGAAGCTGAAACCCAGGAAGAAAACCTCAGCTACATGCTGGAACTGATGGTGCGCTCCGACAACAAATACAATCGCGATGAGCTTCGCGAAATGACCAATATGCTGCAACAGATGGTTTGATGCGGGGGTGGAGGGGCATAGCGATATCCTTGTGCTGGCTGCTGGCAGCCCTTCCTGCTTTATTGCCCGCTCAACTGCGTCCGCATAGCCATATCGAGGCGCATACCACAGATTCCGGGACGTCAGATACGGATTGTTCCATCTGCGATGTGCCCGTTTTGCTTGATGAACTCCCAGGGTTTGAAATTCCCGCTCCGTTGCTGCGGCAGCTTAGAATCGTTTTTGTTCCGCAGTTCCCTGAATATCCGGCTCCCTGCTCCTCGCGTGCAGGCAGTCGCGCCCCGCCCGCAGTGTCCTGACATCTGGTTCAGCACCTGTGCCGCTTTCCCCGGCAGGCATTAGGGCATGTGTGTAGGGGCATCATTGAATAGTGTTATTGAAACGCATTTGCCGGTATTTGCCGGTATGTTTTTGCTGGGCTTCATCCGTTGCCCAGCAGGTAAATTGTAAGTTGACGCTCAGCGGGCGCCTGCAGGATAGTGCTTTGCATTCTTTGCAAGGTGCAGAAGTTTTTTTGACACCGGCAAACCGCAGGGTGCACAGCGATGAACAGGGCCGGTTTCGTCTGGAACGCCTTTGTCCGGGTAGCTATGTGTTGAACGTGGTGCATCATCAGGAAGAAGACCTTCAGCTTAGCCTGGTGTTGCGAGGCGACACCTTTCTGAACCTGTACATGGAGCATGAGGAGGAAACCTTGCACGAAGTGGTGGTGCACCAGGTGCGCATAGATGGACCCATCAGCGGCGATAAGTTGCGGGCTTTATCCGCAGACCAGGGAACAGCAGGGCTGGCAAGAATTCCAGGCGTACAGCTGCTGCAACAAGGTCCAACCATCAGCAAACCTGTCGTTCAGGGCATGTGGGGTCTTCGGGTGCCTGTTTATGCGGGCGGCAACAGATTAGAAGGACAGTCATGGGGTATTGAACATGCCCCGGAGGCGGAATTGCAGGCTTATGGCATTCTTTCCGTCACCCACGGAGCCATGTCGCTCATGCTGGGTCATGACGCGCTGGGTGGTGCCATCAGGATGGAGCAAGACTGGAGCCTTCACCCCGGCGCGTCCTACCTCACGCTGCATACGGCACTGGCGCAAAATGGTCGCGGACTGGGGCAGTTTGTTGATTATGGGGGAAGAACCCTGCGCAGGCCCGAATGGCAATGGAAGACCCACGCGGGATTCAGGCGTTCCGGAAACATGTTCGCTCCCGGTTATTACCTGTGGAATACGGGAAACGAACGTTTAAACATGCTGATGGCGGCGCGCAGGAAAGGTAAATACACACAGGAGTGGTCCGTTTCCGCACTGCATACCCGTCAGGGTATTTTCAGCGGAGCGCATACCGGTAACCTAACGGATTTGTATGCAGCCATAGCGCGGAGGCGTCCCATCACGCCAGACAGCTTTTCTTATAAACTCGGAAAGCCCTGGCAGCAAAACGAACACCTCAGCGCAAGCTGGAAGATGGAGCGCATATCTAAGAACGGCCTGCAACGCTGGTTGTCGCTGTCCGCCCAGTACGACCGCCGGAGGGAATTTGACTTCAACCGCAGCAGCGCCGACCCGAGGCCCCAGCTGGATTTGCGCCTGCTTAGCCTGCAGCTCAATGCAGCACGACATGTGCTGTTTCGCGATAAAATTTTTCACCTGGGTGGGAGCCAGCGCCTGCAGGTTCAGGAATACAGCAGGATATTTTTGGTGCCGGCCTATGCCGGATGGAGCGGTGGAGCCTGGGTGGCGCGTTCCGGCCGTTGGCGCGGCTGGATGCTGGACGCGGTGCTGCGCGCCGACGCCCACCTGATCCGGGCCACTTGGGTGCGCAACAACATCCCGTTTCAGGATGCGCGGCAGTTTTTCAACCTTTCGGGAGGGCTCTCCCTGATCCGCAGGCTGGCCAATAACATCAGCTATGAACAACACCTCTTGCGGCAATGGCGCAATCCCTGGCTGAATGAACTGTACAGCGACGGTGTGCATCGGGGCAGTGGCGCCTATGAGCGTGGAAACCGGAACCTGCGCGCCGAACACGCGCTGAAGTGGGAGCATCGCCTGGTGTGCAGACGTCCTAAACTATATGCCGAATGGACCCTGTTTGGCAACCTGGTGCGGAACTTTATGAATCTTGAACCCGGCAGCAGGCCCGTACTCACGGTGCGCGGAGCCCTTCCGCTGTTTGAATACCGGCAATACCACGCGCTGTTTGCGGGCAGCAACCTGCACTTCCGCCGCACAATAGACAAAGTCTGGCAGCTTCAGGGTCGTTTGGATGCGGTATTTGCCCGCAACCTCGATTCGGGCCGGATGGTACCCCTATTGCCGCCTGTGCAGGCTTCCCTGGGTTTGAACCGCAAACTGGGATCCTGGACCTTCAACATCAACCCAGCCTATACAGCAAAGACCTACGGCTACCGGGAAGGCTCGGATTTTCTGCCTCCGCCCACCGGCTACCTGCTGCTGCATGCCGATGTTTCCCTGCATCAAAAACTCGGTGCCCATGAACTTACACTACAGCTTGGGGCGCATAACCTTGGCAATAAAAGCTACCGCGACTATATGAACCGCTTTCGCTATTTTGCTGATGAGCCCGGTAGAAACATCTGGCTCCGCGCTGTGCTGGAGCTGCACAGGCATGAACCTCAGGAGCAGGAAATTCAACTAGACCAGATTCAAATCATCCATAAAAATCAATAATTAAACAGTTAAAAACCTCAAGATACATCCATATGAAAACCATCAATAAAACCCTTTTCACCTTGCTCTTGCCTGCCCTGATGGCGAGCATGTTCACCGCAACCTCATGCGATGATGGCCACGATCATGATGAAGGAGAAGTAATCACCACTGTGCAGCTGCTGCTCAGCGATTCTGCCACTGGTGGGACCCTGGGTAATTTCAGCTTTGAAGACCCGGACGGACCGGGAGGGAATAACCCAACCCGTCTGGATACCATTGCCCTTGACTCCGGCAAGGTTACGCTGGTGTCCCTGCGCTTTGCAGACGCTTCATCAGGAACATCGAAAGACATTACCACCGAAATCCGCGCTGAAGGTAATGAACACATCGTGTGTTTCACTCCTGCCGGCGTGCAGCTTGCAATTGTTTTAACAGATTCCGACGGCACGCATCCCATAGGGCTGGAGTCTCGGTGGAAAGCAGGCGCCAGGGGAACAGGCAGCATGACTGTTGTGCTGAAACATCAGCCGGACAGCAAGAACGGAACCTGCGACCCCGGTGATACGGATGTGGAAGTAGTGTTTCCTGTTGTGATCCGATGAATTATTATCAGGTATAGCATAAACCATCGTTTGGCTCAAAGCGCCTGGCATGTAACTTGCACTACCATGTACATGTACAGGCGCTTTTTGATTTTTGCCGCTTCGGCCCTGTCCGGAGCTTCCTTGCTTTACCTTGCTTCCTGCAGCCCTGAGGATTTGTTTCCGGATGATCCCAAGGCTAAGTTAAAAGATACGGCAACTACCTTCACCCTAAAATATACCCGACTGTCGGACAATACGGTGGATTATGCCAGTTGCTTCGACCCCGACGGCAATGGTCCGGAAAAGCCCACGTTGCTCACACAACTGAAGCTCAGTGCAAACACCCAATATGATCTGGAGTTGGAAGTGCGCGACGATACCGACCCCCTGCGCAGCATCAACCTGACCGATACCATCACAAAGCGGCCGGGTGACTTTCGCATCTGCATGGCTTCACCCCTGAACCTTACCCCGGTGCCAACAGATTCGGATGGCAAATACCCCATAGGCCTGAAATACCGGATTAAAACGGCCAATGCGGCCACTTCCACTTTTAAGGTAAGCCTGCGCAGCCAGACAGGTGTGAAAGATGGTTCCTGCGACATCGGCACGCTGATGCTGGAGGTTGATTTTCCGCTGCGCGTGAATTAGCATGGCCCATGACACCCTAATGCTCGTGATGATCGTTAGGCAGTTGCTATCTTTGTAAGGAATTGATGGGGCGGGAAGGAATCATACGTTTTTCCGTGACAGCCATGTTGCTGCTGTTTTTCTCGTCCTTCATAGGGATGTATTCATGGCTGCAATTGCAGAAATACCGTGCCCGAAAAGAAGCCAAAGCGGTCATCATCAAGGCCAATGCACCGGAACATATTAAAACAATGGCCTTTCCTAAAAACCAGGAGCCTGAGGGCCTGCGGTGGTTGAGGGATGATGAATTTGAATTGGTTGGAACTTTATATGACGTATTGACATCGGAAGAACGGGGCGATTCAGTTTACCTCAGCGTATGGGAAGACGCAAAGGAGACGGCGCTGAACCAAAACATCCGTGCGTTGACCAATCGCTACGTGCAGGCGGCTTCCGGAGTGCCCGATGATGAAGTGCGCTGGGTGCAGTTTCTAAAGCAGCTGATGCCTGCTCCTGATGTATGGCGTATGCAGTTGCTGTCCGTGGGGCAACGGATGCAAATCCTAAAAAAGACTTACATCGCAGGTAGAGGCTCCGGTGCGCCTCCTTCGCCACCGCCCGAAGCAACAGGTTGATTTCATGGGATGACGGCGATTGCCGGTCGTTCCTCAGCTGAGGCCTTCTTCGCGGGGGCTTCGGTGCTTGTTGATTTTTCGACACAGCATGCTGTGTTTCAGCATTCAATTCAACCTAAAAACTTCAATGATTAAAATGAACAAAGGCTTATGGGCAGGCCTGCCAGCGCTTCTTTTTTTTGCGGAAGCGCAAGCCCAGCTAATTGATAGTACTGCCACCGTGATGGATCCGGTGGTGTTAAGTGCCTGGCGATCAGGCGAGAAACAATCGCGCATCGCGCAACAGAGCTTTGTGATGAACCAGCGCGACATCCGTTTCGTAAGTCAGCCAACCGCGGCCGAATTGCTTCAAAATACTGGTCAGGTGTTTATCCAGAAGAGCCAGCTTGGTGGGGGAAGCCCCATCCTGCGCGGTTTTGAAGCCAACAAGGTGCAACTGGTGGTTGATGGAATCCGCATGAACAATGCCATATACCGGGCCGGACATGTGCAGGATGTTATTACCCTGGATCAGAATATGCTCTCGCGCATGGAAGTGCTGTTTGGCCCTTCGTCGGTGATGTATGGCAGCGATGCGTTGGGCGGTGTGATGCATTTTTATACGGTAAACCCCGAGTTTGCGGCATCTGCGAAGGCATTTAAGGTAAAGGCCGGCGCTATGACTCGCTACAGCACAGCCATGCAGGAGCAAAGCGCGAATGCTTATTTGGGCGTAGGTGGTAGAAAGCTGGCCTTCCGATTGTCTGCTTCCTACAGCGATTTCGGTAGTGCACGTGCGGGCAGCCGCCGGAACTTTGACGATACAACCTTTGGCAAGCGCAGCTGGTATCAGGCAAACATCAACGGGAAGGATAGCTTTCGGCGCAATGATGACCCACTGGTGCAGCGCGGTTCTGCCTACCGGCAAAAGGATCTTTTCGGAAAGCTGAGTTACCAGCGGGGGGAACGCGCAGTTCATACACTGAATTTCCAGTATTCCGGTAGTGATGATGTTCCTCGATATGACAGGCTTTCAGAATGGCGCAGCGGTGCACCGCGCTTCGCAGTATGGACTTATGCCCCGCAAAACAGGATGTTGCTGGGCTATCACCTGAACCTGAAAGGTCGCCAGGGCGGTATTTATGAAGAAGGTAGAATTGTAGCTGCATATCAGAAACAGGAGCAGGGAAGGGTTTCCCGCCGTTACCGAAACCCGCTTGAATTGTCGCAGCAGGAGGTGGTAGATGTGTTCAGCCTGAATGCAGACTTCAACCGGCAGGTCGGCAGGCAGGAATGGCGTTATGGCGCTGAACTGGTGTTCAATAAGGTGAACTCAACGGCCAGCACCAGGAACATCAGCAGCGGCATGATTACGCCCGCCGGAACCCGCTATCCGGATGGTGGCAGCAGCACTGTTCAGGCAGCCGTCTATGTGCATCACTTACTGAAAAGCAGAAACAATCGCTGGGTATTCAACTCAGGAATACGGGCTTCTTATATCGCACTGGATGCAGCGTTCTCTGCTGCGAGCTTGATAGGTTCCTACCAGGTGCAACAACGCTATCCGGTGCTTACATGCTCTGAGGGCTTTGCCTTCAGTGCAAGCAAAAAACTACAAGTCAAAGGACTGCTGAGCACGGGCTTCCGCGCCCCGAATGTGGATGATCTTGGGAAGGTGTTTGAATCCCAAACGGGTCTTCTGATCATCCCTAATCCTGATGTGAAGGCCGAACAGGCAATGAATACTGAGCTGTCTGCAATATGGAGGCCTTTAACAGGCATGCGCATTGAGCTGGGTGCTTATCAGACTTGGTTGAGCAACGCGCTGGTGCTGATGGATGACCGGCTGAACGGTCAGGACAGCGTGTTGTTTATGGGCAGCATGAGCAAGGTGCGCAGCATGCAGAATGCAGCCGCTGCCGGCATACATGGCGCCTGGGTTAGCCTGTTGTGGAATCTGGGCAAAGGCTTTGAAACGCGCCATACCTGGAACTATACCTATGGGCGTTACAGGGCTGGAGAACAGGCTGCTGAAGTTCCGCTGGACCATATTGCTCCTGTCTTTGGCCAGTCGTCCGTATCCTGGCAAAAAGCGCAGTGGCGCGCCGAGTTTTTTGTGCGCTGGTCTGCTGCCAAACGTCTGACAGATTATAGCCCCAGCGGCGAAGACAATCTTCAATATGCCCTTCCTACCGGCATGCCGTCATGGGTTACGTGTAACCTGCGTGGTTCGAGGAAGTTGGGTAACTTCCTCACGGCGCAACTGGCTATCGAGAACATTGCGGATGTGCATTACCGCACCTTTGCCAGTGGTATCAGTGCAGCAGGGCGTAATATTTCGTTTACCCTGCGGGCAGATTTGCGCTGATTAATATTTATTGAAAATCATGCAGCAGCGTCGTGCCCCGGGGTTCGGCGCTGCTCATTTTTTCAGCCAGGCCAGCCAGCATGGCAAACGGTTCAGGCGCAGGGTATAGTAGTGAACGGGCTGGGCACCAAACTTGGCATAGAAATAGGCCACCGACGGAATCTCGGAACCCTCAAAGTCGAGGATGGTCGGCGTGTGAGCATGCCGGCGAATTAGGGCGTCGATCATGCCGTGAACGCCTCCTGAGTCAGCGCCCTGTACCGGAGCACCCATCACGTAATGCAGGTGCTGTTTGCTTTTCAGGAAGAGGCCTCCGGCTAAAGCCCGGCCATTCCGATCTAACAGGCGACAGGCAATCAGGCAACGCTGCGTCCATGCTGCCTCCAAAGCATGCTGGAAGCGCCGGTAATGCCGTTCTGTAAGTTCGGGGTTCATGGGTCCATATGCAGCACGGTAGTTGGCAATATGCCATCCAAAGTCCGGGTAATCTGCCAGCGTGCATGGTCCGGATAGTTCTTCCAGCCGCCGCAGGTTCTTTCGCGCATCTTTATTGTATCCGGCCAGCAGCGTTTCATAGGGGCGGTTTAAATCCAGCCAGTAGGTAACCCGGGGCTTCAGTCCGGGCAGGCTTGCAGGTGTGGCGGTGTGGAACTGCAGGTCAGCCAGGCGGTATGTTCCGGGGATGGCCTTTAGGAACAGCGCGTTTTCTTCTTCGGAACAATGCCCAAAGATGCCCAATTGCTGGGTGAAGGCGGGCTGGCTGAGGTAGGAGATGCCCCATTTCTTTAAGTAGGGCAGGGGCATCACCGCACGGTAATCGTCCAGAATCAGTGCATTCCAATGGCCATCACACATGGCATCCAGATACCAGCTTTGGGCATAAACCAGCGCCGGGTTTGCAAGCGCTATACAGTCATCCCAGGTCTTGAGGTTGATGTTCCGGCGTTCCACGAAGCGCAGCGTCATGACATCCAGGCCTCCGCCACCTGCTGCCAGCCTTTCCAGGGGCCGATGTTGCTCATGCTTTCATTGTGCACGATAAAACAGAAAACACCGCCTTCGCTGCGTGCTTTTTCCTTCAGCATATTGCCATGTGCCGCCGCCTGTTCCGCACTCATGCTCAGGTAGTTTTTATAACTTACATCCATAGCACAGCTTGGCATGAAGTTCAGCGCTTCCTGCCGGTCGCGGAGCACATCATAAAAGGCAAAGGGCCATGCGGTGCCGGCGCGGAAGCCGGGCTGTTCGGGCCATCCCAGGGTATAATCCCATTGAATGCCTGCTTCGTTCAGCCGGCGAAAGGTGTCGGGGAAACGACAGGCCAGGAAATGCTGTCGGCTGTGGTTGATGTGTTGTCCGCACGCCGATTCCAGGGCCTTGATTTCAGTGGTGAGCTGTTGTTCCATGCTGTTGCTGTCCCAGGATGGATGGATGCCCGGTGTGATGTGGGCACTGCATTCCCTTAAGCGCTGCAAGAACATGCTGTCGCGAATGTTCACCTGACGGTCCAGGCCGTTCCGGCTGCGGTTCATTTGCCAGAATATGCGTGCATCGGGGAAGGGCCTGAAGGCTGCGCAAATCCATGCAAACACGTCGTAAGGATCCCTCCCGCCCTGATTCATGCTGCGCCGTTCTGCCAAGTGTTCACGACGGAACAGCAGGTCGCGCAGGAAGCCACCCATGCGGATGAGAAGCGGTCTGGCCAGGTATTTGAATGCGATGTCAATATCGGCGGTGGGCACAACACGGAACGCGTTTTTTTGTTCCAGGCCCAGTGTTTCCAGGAACAGCCTTATCTGGATGTCCAGGTGGTTGTTTGTAGCCCAGGCGGCGGGAAGGCAGGAATTTCTCAGGCAAAAACGGCCATAGGCGTCGCCCTGGAAGGGTTGGTATTCTTCGTAGCGCGATAAAAGCCAGAAACAGGCGGCGAATAAGTCGAAGCGGCTGTTGCCCGTATCGGGAAAAAGGCTGGGCAGCCCATTTTGCAGGGAAAACGCCGGCTTGAAGTAGGGATCCAGCCCCTGGTGGTCCAGCCAACCTGAATTGTACATCCTGATTCCGGGCAGTTCATCTTCGGAATAGTTCACCTTAAAACCATGCGCCGAATGAATGAAAAAATCGGCATTGCAGGTTATCTGGTATGGGATGGAGGCCCTTCTCACGAAGATCTCCGAAAGCGCAAAGTGCAGCTTTGGATGCTCATATGGGCTAAACACCAAAACCATAAGACGTGAATGCCTATTTTTGCCGCAAGTTATTCATTTCTCAATCTCTCTGATGAAAGTTGCCCTCATCACCGGAATTACCGGTCAGGATGGTGCCTATCTGGCCGAATTCCTTCTTAAAAAAGGATACCAGGTTCATGGCATCAAGCGTCGTAGTTCATTGTTCAATACCGACAGGATTGACCATTTGTATCAAGATCCGCACCAGCCCAACGTGCAGATGAAGTTGCACTATGGCGACATGACCGACAGTACCAACCTCATCCGCATCATCCAGGAAGTACAGCCTGATGAAATTTATAACCTGGCGGCCATGAGCCACGTGCATGTGAGTTTCGAAACGCCGGAATACACGGCCAATGCCGACGGCATCGGAACACTCCGCATCCTGGAGGCCGTGCGTATGCTGGGCATGAGTGCCAAAACCCGCATCTATCAGGCCAGCACCAGCGAATTATACGGCCTGGTACAGGCAGTTCCGCAGAGTGAAACCACCCCATTTTATCCACGTTCACCCTACGCGGCTGCCAAATTGTATGCTTACTGGATTACGGTAAACTACCGCGAGGCATACGATATGTTTGCCTGCAACGGTATCCTGTTTAACCATGAAAGTCCTATCCGCGGAGAAACGTTTGTTACGCGTAAAATCACCCGTGCCGCTTCTCGTATTGCTCTGGGTATGCAGGATAAACTGTATCTGGGAAACCTGAACAGCAAGCGCGACTGGGGGCATGCCAAGGATTATGTGGAGGCGATGTGGCTCATCCTGCAGCAGGACCGCGCTGAAGATTATGTCATCGCTACCGGTCATACCACCGAAATTCGTGAATTTGTGCGCATGGCTTTTGCTGAACTCGGCATGGTGCTCGAATTCAAAGGCCATGATGCGCAGGAAACCGGCATCCTTTCATCTGTAGATCACGACAAATTCGAAGCAGTTACCGGTCAGAAGTGCCATCTCAGTGCTGGTACCACCCTGCTGCACGTAGATCCCAAGTATTTCCGTCCTACCGAGGTGGATTTGCTGATTGGTGATCCTACCAAAGCCAAAACCCGTTTGAAATGGGAGCCTAAATATTCGCTTCCCGCGCTGGTGAAGGATATGATGGAAGGCGACATCAAGCTGATGAAACGCGAACGCTACCTGAAAGACGGCGGCTTCAACACCCTCAACTATTTCGAATAAGCGGCAACAACTGCTGGCGTATTATGGAATTATCAGCCCGAATCTATGTAGCCGGCCACCGCGGCATGGTTGGATCTGCCATCTGCAGGGCGCTTAAGGCTGCAGGATATCAGAACATTATTGAGCGCAGCAGTGCCGACCTGGACCTGCGCAATCAGGCTGCCGTGGCTGCATTTTACGAGCTGGAAAAGCCGGAATATGTGTTTGTAGCGGCAGCCAAGGTAGGGGGCATCATGGCCAACAATACCTACCGCGCCGACTTCTTGTATGACAACCTGAGCATACAGAATAACCTGATCCACTTCGCCTGGAAAAACGAGGTGAAGAAGTTGCTCTTCCTGGGAAGCAGCTGCATTTATCCTAAGCTGGCTCCTCAGCCCTTAAAAGAAGATTACCTGCTCAGCGGCCCCCTGGAACCTACCAATGAGCCTTATGCCATTGCGAAAATTGCCGGCATCAAGATGTGTGAGGCCTATCGCGATCAGTACGGCTGCAACTTCATCTCGGCTATGCCCACCAACCTGTACGGGCCCAACGACAATTACCACCCGGAAAATTCCCACGTGCTGCCCGCGCTCATCCGCAAGTTCCACGAGGCAAAGGCACAGGGGAAACAGGAAGTGGAAATCTGGGGAGACGGCAGTCCGCTGCGGGAATTCCTCTACGCCGACGATCTGGCCGCCGCTTGTCTGTTCCTGATGAACAACTACAACGACAGGCAGTTTATGAACGTGGGCTGCGGGGAAGACATCAGCATCGGCGATCTGGCCGGACTGGTGAAAAAGGTGACAGGCTTCGAAGGAAGCCTGCGCTTCGACACCACCAAGCCGAATGGCACCCCGCGCAAACTGATGGATGTGGGTCGACTCTTTGCCACCGGCTGGAGGCCCACCGTAGCGCTGGAAGAAGGCATTGCTCTGGCCTATCAGGATTTCCTGAATCGTTATTCCTGATCATTCTCGTTCAATCAAACGCTTCTATTTAACTTGCAGGCATGCGTCTGCTGTATCTGTCTCATGGATCGCGCCACACCGGCGGATATGCGCATGAGCAGTATCTGTTTGAGGCATTAAAGGCGCAGCTTCCGGCGGAAAGCCGTGAAATCCGCTTTACGAAACATTTCAAAGGTCCCCTGGCCTGGCTGAGGCTCGGATGGATGGCTTTCCGCGAAGCGAAAAAAGCAGATAGGGTCATCACAGTAGCCCGACTTGCCTGGCCGGTATGGCTGGCCATCAGGAGCAATCCGGATAAGCAGATGCTGCTGGTGCTGCACAATTACGACCCCAACGACGGAAAGCCGAAGCTGTTTTACCGGCTGCTCGACCGTTTTCTTCTGAAAATTGCCAGTGCTTACCCTGAAAGGGTGCACGTGGTTTGTGTGGCAGCATGCTGGAAGAAACTTTTTCGGAAGCGCTTTGGGGTAGAAGCCTTCCTTTATCCGAACCTTTTTCCTTCCGAGCCCTATCAACGCCTGCGCAGGGAAGTGAACAAGAATGCGAAGCTGATTCATCTGGGACAATGGTCTGCGAAAGCAAATCAGATTCTTTACCGGAAAATGATTCCCTTGTTGGCCCAACGGGGCTATACCTGTTTTTTTTCCAGCCCAGAGGCCGTGGAACAGAAAGAGTTCCCGGTGCGGCATTTCCTGCGGAAGGAGGACTATCTGGCGGCGCTGGCGGAATCAGCGGCAAGCATCATCCTCAATCGGGTACGCGAAGGGTGGTCACGGGTGGCCCATGAATCGTTCCTTTTAGGAACACCGGTTGTTTGTCTGCCGGGCGGTGGTTTGGAAGAACTTACCAGGCTGGCCGGTGGTAGGGTGGGGCACGGCGCGGAAGAAATTATCGGGATATTGGATCATCCGGAAACCTTATCGGCGAATCCGGAATCTCTTGCGTCCTTTCATGCGGATCATGCGGCGGAATATGTTCAACCCCTGGTACAATGGCTGAAATGAATCCGGAAATATCGGTGCTCATGACGGCCCGCAATGCTGCCGATACCATCGTACAAGCGGTTCAGAGTATCCTGGTTCAAACAATGAGGGATTTTGAGCTATTGGTGTATGATGATGCTTCCCAAGACCATACGGCAACGCTCGTTGCATCCATGACCGACCGGCGAATTCGCCTGATCAGGGGCAGGGAGCATGTGGGCATTCCGGCAGCTAGGAACATCCTGCTTCGCGAAGCCAAAGGCAGATACATTGCCTGGCTGGATGCCGATGACCAGGCTTTCCCGCCAAGGCTGGAGCGGCAGTGGAAGTATCTGGAAAGTCACCGGGAAGCGCACTTGCTGTTTTCATGGATAGCCGTTCGGAATGGTGTTGTTTCTTCGGTGTGTATGCCTGCTGACGGTGCTTTCCTCAGGGCATGGCTGATGTTCCGGAATCCCTTTGCGCACAGCACGCTGATGGCCCGGAACTTCTTTGCCTCCGAAGGCATCTTTTACGACGAAACCATGGCTCGCGCTCAGGATTATGAATTGTACCTGCGCCTGGCTCCCCGGAAACAGTTTGCTTTGCTCCCTGAAATACTGGTCAGCTATGATGCCCGCCATGGTGCCGCAGCGCATCTTGCCGAACCTTTTCTGCCGGGACTTTTGCAGCGCAACCTGAAAGCGGCAGGAATTGTGCTGAACGAAGATGAAACATCCAGGGTTCTTCATTTTCTGCGGAATAATCAACGCGTAACCTTAGAAAATGCGGAATTAATTGCAGCAGTATTGACCTCGCTGCTACATAATGAGTGGCCTGTACCGGCATCTGCTTCACACAAAAAACAGCTGCTGCTCAGACAATGGTTCCGATTATTCCACCTGTGTTCAGGAAGCATGCAACGCAAGGCAATAGGGAAAGTTCTGAGGGCCGGTCCCCGGGGGTGGTGGGGTTTGTGGAAGAAGCGGGTGAGGTATGGGAGTTAGGGAGTTGGGGAGTTAGGGAGTTTTGGAGTTTTGGAGTTTTGGAGTTGGGGAGTTTTGGAGTTGGGGAGTTAGGGAGTTTTGGAGTTGGGGAGTTAGGGAGTTTTGGAGTTAGGGAGTTGGGGAGTTTTTGGATTTTGTGAGGGTTTTCATCAGGCTGCTGAGCATTTTGCCTATTTCTTCTGCACTGGCCAGGAGTTCCTTTTTTTTGTCTTCATTCATATAATTCAAACGATATGAAAGTATAATTTGTGTTTCGAGTTCTGACAAGGAACTGCGGGCAATGCTCAGGAATTGAAAGAACTGCTTTACAGTATGGCGTGTCTGTCCTTCTGCGATGTTGGAAGAAATGGAAACAGCCGCTCTGCGCATCTGGGATCTGAGGCCATAGGTTTCTTCTTTCGGGAACAACTTGGTGGAAGTGTAAATGGCAATGGTAAATTCAAGTGATTTCTGCCAAACAATAAGATCTTGATAATTTCTAACGGTAACCATAATGGAGCTAACATCAGGAAATACTGCTGAAAATACAAATTTTGGAGTTGGGGAGTCGGGGAGTTGGGGTGTTTTATAGTTTGGGAGGTTAAGAGTTTGAGCGTCAGAAATACCAACCCACTCCAACACTCCCCAACTCCCTAACTAAATAACCTCAAAATGGCTTTCCCATACCGGATCCACCACCTGAAGGGAACATGCCGCCACCGCGTTTGAATTTACGGATGTTGTAGGTGAAGTTGAGCATAAAATAGCGCCGCAGCACGCGGGTTTGGAGGTCTTCAACATAAGTTTCTGTTACGGTGCGCGACAGGCTGTTGTTTTGGCCCAGGATGTCGAACGCAGTAATTTTTAGTTCCCCCGCCTGATTTTTCAGGAATTTTTTGCCGATGCCAAGGTTCCAGAGTACGAAATTCTGACGGAAGGCACTACCCAGGCCGTTGAAGCCGGTATAGTTCAAATCGCTGCTGAATACCCAGCCTTTACCATGTTGAAGATTGCTGCGGAAGCTGCCCGTTTGTTGCAGGTAGTTATTGTCAATGCCGCTGCGCACCGAATTGCTGACCAGGTTGTAAAAGGCAGAATAGGCCAGAGTGAAGTCTATTTTTTCACTGATGTTGCTGCTCAATACTGCACCGGCGTTCAGGTTCCATGTATTGGCGAAATTGTTGACTCCATTCACCAGGCCGGGTACGCGGCTGTAAGATACGCCTCCATTGGCATTGAAATTACATTTAATGGCTTTAACAGGAAGTCCGTAGTTCAGGAAGGAACGCACGCTTCTGTATCCCATCAGGTTTACCGGCATACTCAACTGAGCCCCGCGCAATAGTGTAATTCCATTGTTTAGGATGGTATCGCGGCTTGCGATGAAGGTTGAATTGGCGATGTAATTGCTGGTGGTTTGATACATCATGAAGGCGAAGAAGTTGCGGCCTGTAGTGTTGTTGCTCCAGCCATAACGCGCTATGAGGAACTGGCTGAAATCCTGCTCCAGGCTTGCGTTTCCTTTGCTGAGCAGCAGTGGATTGCTGTTGTCTACCACTTCCTGTAGCTGCTGTGCACCGGGAAGATTGGTATTGCTTCTGTAGAACAAGCGGATGTTGCTGCTTTGGCTAAACCGGTATTGATACATCGCTGAGGGCAGCAGGTTGAAAAAATAATAGGTATTGCGCTCGAAACGCGGGAATTGCTGTTCTCCAATCAGGCTGGTCCATTGTGCATTAAACCCAATCATGGCGTTGAAATTGTCGCCTTTGCGGCGGTACATAATGCCTGGGCGATGGGTAAGAAATGAACTGTTGAAGCGGTTGCTCAGCAATGAGTCAATGCGCACCAGGTCACCGGACAGGCTATCGGGTGTGAGGGTTCGTTTATTGGCGTCGTTGCGGGTGATGCTCGGCTGGTAGCTGATTTGCCACTGTCCGTATTTACCTGAAGGCTCTGTGTAGGTGAGGTTGCCGGAAACGGTATAGCTGTTGTTGTCGGAATAACTCACCTGCCTCAATCCAATCAAGGTATCCGGTGTTTCATAATATCGGTTGATGCTGTTCAGGTAGGCCTCAGATTCCTTCTGATTATAGTCGTGGCTGATGTTGGCAGAAAAGGTGCGCCACTGTTTGGTAAATCTGCGCTTGTACAACAAGCTGTGTGACAGGTTGCTGCCATTGCCGAAGCTGCTGTTGTCAGTGCTGGTGCTGTTCAGCCGTCTGTTCAATCCCAGTTCCCTATTTACCAGATTGTTGTTGGCCAGCACCAGTGAGTTGAGGTTTTGCTGCTGAAAACTCAGGCGGTTGGAATAGGTGAAGGAGTTCATCGAATCCATCATGTATTCTAGCCTCAGGTTGATGCGGTGGTTGCTGTTGTCGCTAGTGCTGGAAGTGTTCTCCTGGTAGTTTTGCGAGCTTCTGCCTGTAGTGTAGTAATCTCTTTCGGTGGTGGCATCGTTCACGTTGCTACCCTTATTGAAGAAATAGCTTGCGGTGAGGCTTAATTTCTTGCCCACCGTGGTGCTATAGTTCATGCCGATGCTGTGGGTGGTGCTGATTCCACCCTGCTGATTGACCATGAAGTTGTTGTTGCCGCCGCCCCAGGATCCGCCGCGCATTCCGCCCATCATGCCCATCATGCCGCGCATGCCGCGCATACCGCCGAAGCCCATGCCACCTCCGCCACTCAGGCCAAGCAGGTCCTGGGAACTGAAGTTTTGCATGTTGATGTTGTTGCTCATGCCTAAAAGGGTAAGCCGGTGGATGCCTTTGAACCAGTTCACCACAGCCCCTGACTGGTAGCGCCAGTCTTGTTTATCGCTTCCAAAGCCGCCGTAAATCTTTCCAAACAAACCGTTGTTTCTTCCGCTTCGGGTAATCAGGTTGATGGCTTTCTGGCTGTTGCCATCGTCGAAGCCGGTAAAGAACGACTGGTCGCTCATGCGATCGAATACCTGCACACGGCCTACTACTTCGGAAGGCATGGAGCGCAAAGCCATAGATACATCATCTCCAAAGAATTCCCGACCGTCAATGGTTACCTTCTGTACGTTTTCGCCTTGTGCTTTTACTTGTCCGTTTTCTACGGTAATGCCGGGCATCTTCCGCACCAACTGTTCGGCGTCGGCGTCCTTGTTCATCTTGTAGTTGGAAGCATTGTATTCCGTGGTATCGCCTTTTTGCCTGGCTCCCTGATATGCCCGGATGGTCACGCTGTCCATGCGCACAATGGCAGCGCTGAGCCTAATAACGCCCAAGTCGGTAAATCCTTCTTCCAAAGCAAAGCTGCTGTCCCAGGCTTCAAAACCGCGCGCCCGGATGCTCAGCCGCACCTTGCCAGCACGGCTGCTTCTCAGCCCGAAACTCCCGTCGGCTCTGCTGTAGCTGCTGTCGGCAATGGCATTGTCTTCTGAAGCGTTTACGATTACAAGGGCACGATTTACAGGTTTATTGCCCGAGGTGCCATATATATATCCGCTGATGCCGGTTTGGCCGTATGCTGAAGCCGATGCCAGCAGCAGCGCAGAAAGGAGTATTTTGGAAAAACGCACGTAATGATGTTTTGCAAGTTGCACAGTGTAGAACAATCTAAAGGTCATTTTGGATGGAATCTTTTTTTTTAATATGCTGCCTTCAGGCATTCAGGTGCGCAGTATCGTTGTTCACTACCACATGAAATCCTGTTTCATGCTGTTGAAGTATATAGAGGCACACATTGCTGTGGCCGAAACAGTCCATCTCCTTCAGGGGCGTTCCCGTGAGCAGGCACAGGAAGCTGCGCAGGGCCCTGCCATGCATGCATATGAGGATGCAGTGCTCATCAGCCCGTTCCATCATCATTTGCAGGCCGCGCTGCTGGCGGGTGTATAACTCGTTCGGGGATTCGCCACCTTCCACACTTTGGTCCAGATGGCCTGCCCTCCACGCTTCCAGCATGTCCAGGAACATCTGGCTGCTTTCAGGGGTTGGTGTTGCGCCTTCAATTACGCCCCAGTTAATCTCGTTTAACTCGGGTATCACTTCGAGGGGAATAGGCAGTTCCAGGAACGGAGCCACAGTTTGTCGGGTGCGTTGTAATGAACTGATATAAATTTTGTCGAAGGGAATGTGCTTATAGTGCTCAAAAAACGCCCGCGCCTGGTTTTGACCTGTTCCATTCAGGCTGGTATCCACACCCGAACCCTGCACAATGCCCAAACGGTTGAAGTCGGTTTCGCCGTGGCGTATCAGGTAAATTGTTTTATTGACCGGGTGGGAAGTACTTTGCACCAACGTGAACAGGATTTTTTTTGAAGCTGCGAATATAAGTCCCGATGCGCTGAACGAGCGTTGTGCCAATACCATGAATACGGCGCTGGGCATTCGATTCACTGAAGTGGGCAACGATTACGTGAAGGCCGTGATGCCTGTTGCCGAGGCCAGCATTCAGCCTTTGGGTATGCTGAACGGCGGCGCCAGCATGGCCTTGGTGGAAATTGTAGGCAGTATGGCGGCAAACCTCGCCGTGGACCGCAGCCGCTTTGTGTGCTTCGGACTGGACATCAACGGCAACCACGTGCGACCTGCATTCAAGGGGCAAAGCGTTACCGCTACGGCACGTCCCATCCACATTGGAAGTACCACCCACGTGTGGGAGGTGAGGGTAGAGGATGAAAAAGACCGGCTGCTGTGCATCGGCAGGATTACCATGGCAGTGAGGCCTCTGGAACCATCAAAATGAGCACGGCAAGGGTTTGGTATCGCATTCCTGGGCAGAAACCTGCGTACATGCAGGGAACGCTCCGACCTGTTGTAGATGAGCCTTCTAAAGACTGCTTTATCATCGCCCCGTTTAATCGTTATGCTGTTGTTTGGATGTTGGAACCCGAAGTTCACAGCACCATGGCGGAGGTATATTCCAGCTGGCATTACCGCTCAGGTGAATTTAAGCAGGGCGATCCTTATCCCGGCGAATCGTATATCCAATGGGTGGAATTGGTTAAAGCACAATTGAGGGATGAGTCCACGATGCCTGATTATCCTGATGCCCCCCACCCGCTGAAGGTGGTAACCTCCAGAAGTGTGTTCAGGCGTTTACCTCCGGAACCGCTGCGCTGGTTTGAACGGGCCTGCCAAACCTATCCTGATGCGATGGTGTACCTGTTTGATGCTCCGGAAACGGGTTGCTGGATCGGTGCAACACCTGAGCAACTGCTTAGCTGGGAAGCCGGGCAGGGCAGAACTGTTGCCCTCGCAGGTACCAAGAGCACCCAGGCCGATTCTGGCTTTGGTGAAAAAGAACAAACAGAACAGGGCTTTATCAGCATCTTCATCCGGGAAAGTTTGAACGGCCTGAACATAGATTATCGCCAGGATGCCATTCAGGAAGTACAACAGGGCAACCTCAAACACCTATGTGCCGCATTTCACTTTAAGGCTGAGCCTGATGAATTATGGAGGTTGGCGGCACAACTTCACCCCACGCCTGCTGTTTGTGGTTATCCGCGTGCCTCCGCCTTGAATGTCCTGACTGCAGAGCGCACCAGCAGGGCTTATTACGGAGGTTTTGTTGGCATCTGGTCATCAAAACAAGTATCGCTGTGGGTGAACATCCGCTGCGGTGAAGTGTTCGCCGACGGCATCAACATGTACGCAGGCACCGGTATTACGCCCGCTTCAAACGCCCGGGAAGAATTTATAGAAACAGAACAGAAACTGCACGTACTTGGTGCGGTGCTGTAAGGTTCAACCCTTTACCTCAGGGTGGATCTTCTTCCACAGCGTGAGGTTATAATCTATATACTGTTCCAATCCTTTATCAAACTCAGCATTGCCAAGGCTCTGTCCGGATTCATCCAGCGCTTTGGTGGTAAACTGACTTTCAAACATCTTCGGACTCACAACGCTGTGCAGGTTCATCACATTCAACAGCTTGTTCACCACATAACTCATCTGCACCGCCGGCATCCTTCCGCCTCTGCCGGTGCTCACCCCGCAGGTGGCGAATACCTTGTCCTCCCAGCAGTTTTTAAACGAAGGGGTGCCGAAGCGGTGAATCAGGTTGATCATCTCAGCGCTGGGGAACCAGTTGTATTCGGGAGAGAGCAGGAAAATCAGGCTGGCATGGCTCATGGCGCTGGATACCTCCTGCTGAAAGGGACTGAGCTGCGCAGGTTGCAGGTCCTGCCCGTTGTAGAAAGGAATATCGTAGGGGGCGAAGTCAATCACTGCGGACTTCAGGCCTGTTTTCTCTTCGATGATGCGTTTGATGGCTTTGGCCACCCTGAGGGTATTGCTGCCAGGCCTGGATGAACCGCTGATGATGGTAATCATGAACTGTTAGGAAACAATTCCTGCTCCTTTTGGTTCAGGTATCCTGCAGTATTTCGCGGGTGAAGCGGTAGAGGTTAAAGTCGGGATGGGCCATTTGGATGCTGAGGCGTTCCCTGATGCGGTGCACCTGAACTTTACGCGCCAGCGCTTCGCGCACCAGATGGGCTGTTTTTTCGGCCATCAGGTCCAATTGTTTTTCTTTGGAAAGGTTGAGTTGATGGTGCGCATTGATGGCCTCGGCCAGGGGCGCGGCTCCAATGTTGCGGTGGGCTTCGGTAAGCAGCACCGGGCTCATCCATTTAGCGGTATGCTTTTGTGCGCTGAGGCGCCTCAGGTGTCCGGCAAAGGCATCAGCGCCTTCCCGGTCGGCCTTGTTCACCACAAAGATGTCGGCAATTTCCATCACCCCGCTTTTCATGGTCTGCACCTCATCGCCGGCTTCAGGAACCATCACCACTACGGTGGTATCTGCAATGCCGGCAATTTCCACCTCGCTTTGTCCTACACCCACGGTTTCTATCAATACCAAGTCGAAGCCCGCGTTTTTTATCAGGTCTATCGTTTCGTGGATTTTCGGCGCCAGTCCGCCCAGGCTGCCTCTCGATGCCATGCTGCGTATAAAGACGCCGGGAGTAAGGTATAGCTCAGACATCCGAAGGCGATCGCCCAGCAGGCTGCCGTAGTTAAACGGGGAGGTGGGGTCAACGGCGATGATGGCCACCTTCTTTCCAGAGGCAACAAAACTGTGGGTGAGGGCATTCACCAGGCTGCTCTTTCCGGCACCTGGCGGGCCTGTGATGCCTGCAACAGGGATTTCCGGACGGTGTTGCAAAGAGAACAACAGCGCTTCGCAAGGGCCGCTGTTGTTTTCTACCAGCGAGATACAGCGCGCCAGGCTCTTGGTGTCGCCCTGTTTCAGCCCGGAAATCAATGCAGCAGCGTCCATGGATTAACGTATGCCCAGATTAATGCGTCCCAATCGCAATCCTCCCCAGCCAGCCTGGTTGATCACCACTTCATGGCCATCGGCATTGGCAACCAGCTCGGGTGCCGGCATAAAGGTATGGGTATGGCCGCCCAGGATGACATCGATATGTTTGCTGGCAGCGGCGAATTTGCGGTCGTCTATCTTTTTGTCGTCGTAGCGATAGCCCAGGTGGCTCAGGCATATAACCACATCACACCCGTGTTCCTGTTTGAGCAGGGCAGCTTCGCGGTTGGCAGCCGCCACAGGGTCGGTATAAACCACATCCTTACACAGTTGAGGCGGAACCAGCCCTTCCAGTTCAATACCTACGCCGAGAAGGCCAACCTTGATGCCGTTTACATCCACCACGGTGGATGGCTTGATTTTGCCTGCCAGCGTGGTGTTGTCAAAGCGGTAGTTGGCGTTCAGCATCTGAAACTGTGCGTACGGCAACATGCCCGCCAGTCCGTTGATGCCGTTGTCAAAGTCGTGGTTGCCGGGAGTAGATGCGGCGTACCCCATGCTGCTCATCAGCTCATATTCGGCCTTGCCGCCAAAACGGTTGAAATAAGGTGTTCCCTGGAAAATATCGCCGCTGTCCAGCAGAATCACATGTGATTCACCGGCCCGGGCCTCTTTCACCAGCGTGGCAATGCGCGCCAACCCGCCCTGGTTGGGAAACTTCGGGTCGTTGGCGGGAAAGGGATCGATATGGCTGTGTATATCATTGGTATGCAGGATGACCAGCTTTTTGAGGCTGCCGGCCTGCAGGCTGCGCATCCATTCCGGAGTGAGCAGGAAAGCCCCTGCCAGGGAGCTGCGGCGTATAAAACTTCTCCTATTCAACATATTCCAATCTGTTTGTGGCGGGAGCCTGGATGTGCAATCCGTGGGCATAATCCTTCCGCAGGTGGTCAATCAAGGCATCACGCACTTTCACCCGCAGGTCATAGCGTTCCAGTGGCTGGTTAAAAAACGACATTTTATCACCGCCCTGGGCCAGATAATCATTGGTAGCGATGTAATAGTTCTGACGGCTGTCGAAGGGCTTGTTGGCGATGGTCGCTTCAGCCCAGCTGCCATCTTTCCGAATCAACAGGTGTATGTTGCTGACCGGTTCACCGCCCTTTTTGGCGATGTAATTCAGCAATTCGGCCATCTTGGCTCCGCTGATGCGCAGCACCACCAGTTCATTCTCAAAGGGTGCTATACTGTAAATCTGACCTACCGTAACAGGTCCTTTGGGCAGCGAGGCGCGAATGCCACCGGCGTTAATCACGCAGGCATGCAGAGGAAACCCCATAGATTCAAGCATATACAACTCGGCCCTTTGGTACAACACATCCGCAATCAGGTTGCCCAGAGGGCCTTCGGGCCTGCGGGAAATAAGTCCGCTGTCGGCAAAGCCGATCACTTCGTTCATCTCGGCGGCAAGCTGATTCCGGTAGGGCAGGATTTTGGAATTTTCCACACTATCCGTTGCTATCAGGCTGTCTATGCGGGTATATGCACCACCCTGAAAGCGCACCGCCGGCCCGCAGGATGCCAGCAGCATCAGGGATGCATACAGAAAATGAATACGTTTCATCAATTGCAAATTTGGCGAATCCCCGCGAACCTCCCGAAAGGAATAATCCCCAGCATGAACAAGGGTGTAAATTAGTTGCCTCCTTTTATAGAAATTCGCAGCGACATTTATGGCAAACCGTTCACTTTTTGGCATCCTCGCGGGCGCATTGCTGCTGGCTGCAGCACCACAGGCCCAGGCTCAGTGCAATGAATTGTTCCTCAGCGAATACTGCGAAGGCAGCGGAAACAACAAGGCGCTGGAAATCTACAATCCGGGCAATGCTCAGGTCGACCTGAGCAAATACCGCCTCACCCGCTGGCAGAATGGTTTGTCCACCTGGCAAAGTAATTACAGTGATACCCTAAAAGGAACGATCGGTGCCAATGGGGTCATTGTTACTGTTATTGACCGCCGCAATCCTGCCGGAACAGGCCCTGATACACCCGTCGCTACCAAGCTACAAGATAAGGCAAACCTCTTCCTCAGCGCCGACTACAACAAAAACTTCTCCATGAGCTTCAACGGTGATGATGCGATGAGCCTGGATAAGCTGGTTGGCGGTGCCTGGGTTCCCGTGGATATCTTCGGTAAAATCGGGGAGCGACCGGTGAATGCCTGGACAGATTCCTTCCCCTATAACCTTGGTGTGGGTCTTTGGCTTTCTGCCAACAAAACCCTCATCCGCAAGGCTTCCGTGAAGAAAGGCGTTACCACCAATCCTTCGCGCTTCAACGCCAAAGCCGAATGGCTGGTTTATCCCTCCAATTTATGGGACTCGCTCGGCTTTCACCGCTGCGACTGCAATCAGTTCCCGGCTTCAGCGCAGGAAGTGAGCGCTCCTCAGTGGAATATCTATCCCAACCCGGCTCAGGACGGACAAGTATCTGTATTCACCCCCGGTCCGGCAAGTATAACTATGTTTGATGCCTCCGGCAGAAAAGTAGAAGTTTCCGCAATCCCTATTGTGAAAATTGGGTACCACATGATTCGATTAAATGGCCTGAAAGCGGGTGTTTATGTGGTGCGTATGAGTCTGGCCAACGGGGTTCAGGATCACAAAACGCTCATCATTCCCTAAAGGGTTTCTATGCGGTTCTTTTTGCTGATGCTGCTGGCTTTGCCGGCAGCAGTTCAGGCGCAGGGCAGCCTCTGGGGGCGTATAACCGATGAGTTAAGCGGCGATGCACTTCCGGGTGCGCAGATCAGTATTGCTGATGCGAGTGTCCGGGCTGATAAAAATGGCTTTTTCAGGATTGAAACATTCAATGGCTACCGGTTGGTTGTAGTATTACACCCCGGTTATCGTACGGATTCCTTTGAAGTACAGATTGACGGCGAAACAAGGGTGGACTTCCCCCTGGAACCGCAAAGCCGCGACCTGGAAGCCGTAAAGATTACGGCCAGCATAGCCGGCAAGCGGAAAACGCCCATCGCCTTTTCCAACATGAGCGGCCGCAAGATGAGTGAACTGCTGGGCAGCCAGGATATGCCCATGGCACTGAACTATACGCCCGGAGTATATGCCACGCAGCAGGGCGGTGGTGCCGGTGATGCGCGCATCACCATCCGCGGCTTCAACCAACGCAACATCGCTGTGATGATTGACGGAATTCCCGTGAACGACATGGAAAACGGTCAGGTGTATTGGAGCAACTGGTTTGGTTTGGCCGATGTTACTGCCCTCACTCAGGTGCAGCGGGGCTTGGGTTCCTCACGAATCGCGAACCCTTCCGTGGGCGGCACCATGAACATCATCACCAAAGGACTTACATCCAAAGCAGGAGCGCGGGTGACTACCGAAATCGGCGACAGCCGCTACCGCAGAACATCCTTCGCGCTCAATACAGGCAGGCTCAAAGGCGACTGGGGCCTGGTGATTGCCGGAACCATGCGCCAAAGCAACGGCTACGTGGACAAACTGTACGACCAGATGTACAGCTATTTCATGAA
>CANHRE010000034.1 GCA_947463095.1 Flavobacteriales bacterium
GAAACAGGCAAACGTATCGGCACCAAAGGAAAGTTCAGCAGTAAATACCGGAGGAATAATGACTGTATCGTAATAGATGGTCGGACAATCTTCCGGGTTGTTAATCATGTGGGTGATGATGTATTTCCCGCCTCTTTTAAACTGAACGGTATCGGTTTGTTTGGTATTGATGGGGAAAATTTGAACCTTATTTGTGCTGTCGCGGATTTCCCAGCGGTAGCTTGGACGTCCTTTGAAATTCGCTTCAGGAGTGCTGAGAAACGCAAACTTGCCGCACTTCAAATTGGTGTAGGTGCGTTTGGCAAGCGCTCTTTTCTTCACCTTCACACGAAAACCGCGTATGGAGGTAGCAGGACGAGGACAATTGTCATCGGCAGCGGTTACCGTAAAGGTATAATAAACATCGCTGGCCTGGCCCATACGTGTCTGCCAGCAGAATTCGGCAGTTTTCTCCCTGTCTTTTGGATTTGTAATTGAGAACGTGGCTCCGGGAATACCGCGGTTCCATTTCATCTGCACCGTATCCGCTTTGGTTTGGAAAGGTGTGAATTGCTTATCCGTTCCATCTATTTTGAAACATATTTTGTCGCCTTCACAAACGGAGTAGGTATTATTTCCTTTGATTTCAGGCGGATTATTCGGTCCGCAGTTGGTTACAATCAACTGCATATCCCTTCGTGTTCGCCCTATAAGCGTCCAATTTTTCGTAGCACTATCTCGTCGGTATTCATCAATCTGAATCACCACAATTCCAACCTCAGAACAGTCTGTGGGCGTAAAGACGATGTCACCGGTTTCCGGGTCCAGATAAAAGCCTCTTGGGGGCTTTGCACTCGGCGAAGGAATGCAGTTTTTCTGACCGGGGACCGGACAGTATGGTGTCATGGGGATGGTTGCAGAAAAACCACTTCCGTAGGAAACGGAGGTAGAAAGTGACTGTAAACCATTCACCAACGAATAAGCCAAAGAATCAAAGTCGGCTGTATCCACCGCACCGTTGTTGAAAAAGAAGGGTTGGTTACAACAGAGGTAAGCTACCGGCTCGTTGCTCAGCTGAGGACTGCTGTTGCACTTGGTGCCGATTTTGCAGATATCCAGCATACAGGTGGTCATGAAGTCCTGTGAAGATTGTCCGGTGGTAATGGCTCCGTTTCGGCAGCACTGTCCTATATAGAAGGTAATCTGGCAGCAATTGCTCTTTTTGAAGTTCGCCCATGGATTTTGGTTGAGGTCAATGGTGGCTTCATAGGTGTGTTCTTCAACACCTTCGCTGCTTACCGTTGTATTTTGAGGACTACAGGGAGCCTTGGTAGCCTTACAGGCAGGGGTAATATCCCTAATTTTTGTACGGGTCATGGCCAAGCTCGCGCTGGAGCATCCACTGGCGGTAGCGCCGGTAGTAGGACCGCTGAAAGAAATACCCCGACAATCGCGGTAAACCTTTGCAATGATCTTGTACTTTCCGCCTCCCAAACAGATATAGCCCATATCCGCCCCCATCATGTGCGACGCGAAGGCCGCAGGTGCAGATAACGCCAATCCAAGAACAGCAAGTATGTATTTTTTCATGGGTAATGTTTTTCTCAATAGGTTGTTGTTTAGTTCGTTCAGTTAATAATCAGCGCCTTGGAGGTATATTCTTCCGATGTTGCCACCATCAAAATAAGCCCCTCTTCAGGCAATTTTTTCAAATTAAAGGAACTGCCGCTCAAAATGCAATAGCTTCCGAGGCTGCTTCCATTCAGTCTGAAAAACTCAAGCTTCACAGATCCGTGATTTCGCGAAGGCAGCACCTCGATGATATCGCCTTTTTGCACATATAATTCCGACCGGTCTACACTTTCAAGGGGCCTCACATCCAGCAGTGCAGATGCAAGTTGACGCTGTTCTTCCAGCCTTGCAGCTGCAAGATTCACGTTGTTCCCCACGGCAGCCAAAGCCGAAACCACAACTTCAATCATCACGGAAGTTCCGGCAGGAAGGTTAAAACTGTCTGTACTGATGAGGCCGGTTCTGCGGCCCGGGAAATTCGCGGCTTCCCACTCATTCCATTTACCCGGGAATTGGGGATCGGTTCCGTTGCTGTAAATAAAATGCGCGGTGGTATTGCCATCCAGTCCAGCATTGCCGAATGCCAATGGCTTACCGGTTTTCCAAGAGCCTCTGGCAAGGTTGAAATAATCCTCCAATTTTAGCGGCTTTCCCTTAACGGCGTCGCTGCTGCTTTCAAAATACATGGTGGCACCTGCAGGCTTGTTCAGGAACATCATCGCACAGGCTGGAGCCGTTTTTCCGAACAAGGCATCGCTGTCTGAACCATTGTAGGCCACCAGTGCATGATGCGCCACATCCGTCGTTAGATAATCATCGGCACTGCTGCCAATGGAAAAATCGGCAGCCATTGTAAAGCGAACGCCGCTGTAATCTTCCAGAGAACGGTTGTGCAGTGTATAACGCAACAAAACGGCGGGCAACTCCTGCCCTTGTTTGGCAAACACCCGGGCCATTTGTTGCACCTCCACACCCATGGAGCGCCCCTGTTTCCATCCTGCTCCGTTCAAATCATTAGCAATGGTATAGGCACATGCCGTTCCTCCCACAAAAGGATAATCGCCTTGTTGTGGATTGTATGAACCGTTGCGGTCAACATCTGCATAAGGTGCCAGCACTGCATCAAATCCCTGCGGACCATTGCCCGGCCAATCGGCTAAAGATGCAGGCACGGAATAATTGGGCAATTTATACGAGCGTTTGTGTTTGAGGATTTCCGATTCGCTCACAACAAAAACCCTGTTCCAAGAAGCGGCATTTGCAGCAGCTGTTCCGCCTAATTCCAGCGGTCCCGGAAGAAAATTCGATGAATCGGAAAAAACATCGCAAACACTGCCTGCCCTTACACCCTTGCTGTTTCTGCCCGTTATCCAGACACCCATGTGCTGCATCAGCGGAAAATACCCGGCGCCTTGCCTGATGCTTAATGCCGAAGCCGAATTCCGGCCCCAGGAGCCATCAGCCGTTAAAAGCGTTTGCAGGTCAGCCGAATGCAGCCTTGCCGTATCGATTTGTGCCCCAGTGCTATATGCAGCCAAAAGGAATGATATTGCCAGCAGACTCTTCATCTTCCGGGCCTGAAACTAAGTCCTATATTCATCCCCATGTTAAAACCCTGCTGCCTTACCGGCGCTTTGCTCAAGCTGAGCAGCCCATAGCTAAACCGTGGCTCCATAGCAAGGAAAATCCCTGGTGCAAGGGTTTTACGCAAACCAAAACCAAATTCACTGCTCAGTTGAAACCGACGTAGGTATCCTTCCGATTCCATGAAGGCCACACTGCCATCCGGCTGTACCCTCATGCCTCTGCTATTCAGCACATAAGCGGGCAGCAGTGAGCCGAAAATGTACATGCTGGCAGATTTCCCACCGGGTGCATATTGCACACCCAATGGAACACCAATCATACGGGAGCGATTTGCCGATTGATAATTCGTCTGTACGATACTGTTCAGGGTATTTGTATCATACACTGTTACCTGATGGTCAGGCAGTCCGGGTTCCCGGATAATCACCTGAACAACATCCACTATCGTTTTTGTTTCATACGAGCGCGATTGGTATTGAAAGCGGCTCCATTGTTCAGCCCATTTCAGTCCTGCAAACCAGCGGAAATCGTTGCCAAAGGATTTACCAACCCTGAGCATCGCCTGCATTGCTGCACTTTGATGCTCGGTAGCATTCAGAAGTTTACTATAAGCAGCATTTCCTGAATGCAGCTGCATCCAGGCCGGCTCAGCCAACACATCAATAAGCCAGGTATTATTCAGCTGTTTTTTACCGGCATTCACCGCATCAGCGCGTATGGCTTCCGGCTTGCGATATGCAAAAGACAGCAACCCAAACCACTTAGACTCCATCGAGGCCGGAATTTCGGCGCCGAGCGACTCCATAGGTTTATCGAGGGCACTTAACGGCGGATAAATGGTCCAGCCGGATGCATCAAAAATGCCTCCTTCATTTGGGTATCGCTGATTCGATGTTTTTTCAGGAGTTGGTAATACGAAGCCGGAACCGTGATGATTCCGGTGTTTACCTACTGCATCGGCCTGCACAACAGGGCCAGTTTGCTCCTGTGAAGGTTCCACGACTGCCGGTGGACTGATTACCGGGTTGTGATTATTCTTTACACCGGACTGCTGAGCAGCTGTGGTAGGTTCATTCTGTGACAGTACACCCGTTTTTCCGGTTGCTTTAAAGGAAGAGGCACCATCAACAATATAAACCAACAGGACACCTATGATGCACAGTGCTAGGGTTATACCGGCACCCAAGCGCAGGTAGCGGCTTCGTTTCTTCCGTGCGCGCGCATTAAGAACCTGATCCAGCAACCCTGCATTGGCAGGCACTTCAGCATCAAGCAATCGCTTCCGGAAATCCGCGGGGATCATGACCACACCTCCTTTTGTTTATGGATAAGCCTTTGCAGGAATTTGCGGGCCTTAGATAATTGGGAACGCGAAGAGGCTTCTTCTATTTGGAGCAGTTCTGCGATTTCCCTGTGGCTCATATCTTCGATGATGTGCAGGTTAAACACCACCCGGTAGCCATCGGGAAGTTTAGACAGCAGGGCCATTAGGTCGGCTGTTTCCAGGCCATCCAGCACAGAATCTGTGACCTCCGTTTCGTGCAAAACCTCATCCAGAGAAGCATTTAGGCGGCGGCTGCGGATTTTATTGATGGAAGTATTGACGGCAATCCGGCGCACCCATCCCTCCAGAGACCCCTGGTGGTTAAAACTGCTGATATGGTCAAAAACCTTCATAAATGTTTCCATCAAAGCGTCTTCAGCATCTTCACGATTCTGACAATACCTCAGGCAAGTGGCCATCATCTTCCCTGAAAACCGTTGGTACAGGGCTTCCTGGAACGGCCTTAGCTCCTTTCTGCATCCCTCCGCCAACTCCTGATCTGTCATTCAACGTGTTCATTTGAACGCTTTATGGGTTAAAGACCCTAAAGCGCAGCCATTCGCTGCCTCCAAAATTGAATATTTTTTATTCACCTGCCCAAAAAAACATGTAAGTAGTTGATTATCAAGGGTAAAAAATCGAAAACTTCCTGAACAGCAGTGGGTGAAGATGCTAATTTTGCAAGCACATGAGTTTCATCATCCGTCATGATGTATTGGCTGCTTTCGCTGAACGGGTATTCCTGCATATGGGCTGCAGCAACGAAGATGCGCGCACAGCCGCTTCTGTATTGCTTGCTGCTGATTTGCGCGGCATTGATTCCCACGGGGTGGCCCGCCTGAGCGGATATGTACGCCTATGGCAGGCCGGCAGGGTGAATGCGCAACCGGCGATGAGCATTACCGCGGAAACGCCGAGCACGGCGGGACTGGATGCCGACGCTGCCCTAGGTCTGGTAAGCGCACCCTATGCCATGAAGCTGGCCATTGAAAAGGCCAAAAACTGCGGATCAGGCTGGGTGGCGGTGAGCAACAGCAATCATTTCGGGATAGCGGCCTACCACGCCATGATGGCCCTGGAACACGGCATGATTGGCTTCGCGCTGACCAATGCCAGTCCCCTGGTTACGCCGGCCAATGGCGCAGAACGCATGCTGGGAACCAACCCCATCTGCTGGGCCTTCCCCGCAGGTGCTGAACAGCCTTTGGTGCTGGATATGGCCACATCTGCCGCCAGCAATGGAAAACTGGAAATTGCAGAACGCAAGAATAAATCCATACCGGAAGGCTGGCTGGTAGATAAAAACGGACAGCCCAGCCATGACCCTGCCGCCCTGAAAAGCGGTGGCATGCTGCTCACCCTGGGCAGCGACCTGGATCACGGTTCATATAAGGGCTACGGCCTTTCAGCTTCGGTAGATATTCTGAGCGGCGTGCTCAGCGGCGCTAATTATGGACCCTGGGTGCCGCCCTTTGTTTCCTTCCTGCCCGTAATGCCTGATTTGCCCGGCAAAGGCATCGGTCATTTTGTTGGCGCCATGCGCGTGGACGGCTTTCGGCCACTGGATGAGTTTAAAGCCCATACAGACCAGTGGATACGCCGTTTTAGGGATACTAAACCCGCTCGTGAAGATGTACCGGTCATCATCCCGGGAGCACCCGAGCAGCAGATGCAGGAACTGCGCCTGAAAGATGGAATTCCATTGAATGAGAAAGTAGTGGAAGACCTGAAACAACTGGGCCTGAACCTGAACATTTCCTTTCCTTCCGCATCATGAACCAAGCTAAAAGAAATAAACTGATTGTAGCCATCATTTTCCTTATTGCCGTGCTGGGCAGCGGCTACGTAATGTTCAGGGGCTACGTGAAAAATGCCCCCTTAATCAAAAAAGACGAACTGCGCGGACGCACCCAATACGACCTGGAGCTTATTGACAGCCTGGAAGACGCCAACAAGAAAAAACGCTGAAGCGCATTATTGCTTCAGCACCTTGTGCATGCTTTGGCTTCCACCCATGTTCAAACTCAGGAAATAACATCCTGAAGGCAGTCCCTGAAGCGACACGTTGTTGCCGGAATCTGCAGTTCCCCGGCGCAGCAATTTCCCTTCGCTGCTGAACAGGCAGTAACTAAATACACCTGCCGTCAGTCCCCGGATGCTTAATTCATCCCCTGCGGGATTAGGATATACCTCCAGGTTTACATGCACCCTGTCAGCCAGGCTGCTGGCACTGCCATATACATCGTTGCAATTCGCAGGCTCCAGCATAGGCAGCAGTCCGCAGGCGCGGAAGCTGAAATTGCGGGACTGCTGCACCAGATATGAACCTGCCTGAATTTCTTCTTTGGTGAGGGTATCCCTCTTATTCCACTTGATGGCCGGCAGATTGTCCACCACCGGGTGCATGGTTTGCCCTTCTTCGTTCACATGGCCCAGTTGCAGGGAATGGCCCAGCTCATGCATCATTACATAGCGGAACTTGGTTTTACCGGCCGGAACGGCACCAGTACCGTAGTAATAATCGAATTTGGAAGAGAAGCGCAACTCCTGGGAACGGACATAGTAGAACGTTACTGAACCGAGGATACAGGAACTCCAGAGTTGTTCATATCGCGCCACGATACCGGCAGCCATTTCACTGCCGGCGGTATCGAAAGCAACGGACTGCACGTTATCACCCAGGTTAAAACGCGCTGAAGTTCCGCTGTTCTGCAAGGTGTAATGCACACCGGTGCGGCATCGAAAATGACGGAATACGTCTTCAGTAGCCTGCTTTGCTGCGCTATTGTTCCGGATGTCGTGGTGCATGGTCCAATAATAGCCCCCTGCGGTGTTTTGATTGTTCAGATAGAAAAAATCCGCCGGATTGTATTGCCTCATGGACACATTCGCCAGGATACGCAAAGTGTCCGTTGATTCCTGAACGCCGGAGCTTCCGACAACCCTGATTTTGGTGCTGAATCCGGAAGGTATTTCCACTTCAATTTTCGTATCGCTCCAGGAGATATATCGGAAGGTGGCGGAAACAATCGGGTCACTAAAGCCCATACCATTGGGGTTCAGCGCAACATAACCGCTGCCCTGCGTCGCACCAAAGCCGCTTCCGGTAACGGCAAGTACCTGCCCGATTCCGGCAATTGCGGTCTTAGGACTAAAGTTTATGGCTCCCGCAGTGATTGTTTGGGCGCTGCTTGAAGGCTTCGGTGAAACCTGTTTCTCAGGAAGAACAGCCGGCATGTCCATAAAATCTACTGCTTTTCCAAGATGCTTGCCATTGTAATCGTAATAGGCATCCTCCTGTTTGCGTAACATTCCCTGCAAACTGGCGTATGGAAGAAATCCACCGCGGTTTGCATCCTTGTAAAGCAGCCAGATACCCTCATCACCAAGCTGAGGCATCAAAGTATTGGTGTAGCTCATTCCTTCACCATCGAGCATACCGCCTTCAGTAATCATTTCAAAAGCGGCCGGCAATGACGACAATCCTTTCCAGGCTGCCTGAGGAACCAAAAAGTTGCGGGTATAAATACGGTTGTCACGGAGGTCGCGAAAGCATTCCTGACGCATCAGTTTCGCGGAAATCACCACGTCCGCATGTGCCATTCTTTGCTCAAGCGGAATATGAACCAGTGAACAAAAATCCTGTGCACTAAGGGGAGCAAGGACCAAAATCAGGCCCATAAACAGTTGAGTAATCTTCTTCATAAGGCAACAGCCCAAAGGGCTTAGGCCTCAAAGATACTGTTCCATCAGTTTTTCCATCAGCGCTGTGTCTGATAGCTTAGATTCGAGTTTATTGGAAATGATGTGCTCCAGCAGGGCATTGTTGCGGTCGCCCTGGGCCAGCGCGAAGCTGTATGGCTCCTGACTGAAGGCCACCAACTCATACTGGCTGCGGAAGCGATGCGGATACAACTCGGTCAAATCATGCTCGATATGCTTCTTGTGAAGAAAATCCGCATCACCCACCAGGTCGCGCATTTCCACGAAGTTCTGCAGGGCCAGGTCGGCAATGGCGTCGGCGTTGGGCTTGCGCAGCTCCTGATAGGCAGCAAATGCCCTCAAGATGTCACCGCCATAAGTTTCAATGCAATCGTCCATCACCAGACAATCTTCAAAAGAGCAATTCATCCCTTGTCCATAGAACGGCACAATGGCATGAGCGGCATCACCCAACAGGGCCGTTTTGCCTTTTACCCAGGGATAACTCCTCACCGTCACCAGGTTTCCTGTAGGGTTCTGGTTGAAGTCGGCGAGGTAGTTGGGCATGAGGGGCAGGGCATCGGAGAAGTTCTGTTTCATGAACTGCTCCACGGCTTTATCATCCTTCAGGCTGGCAAAGCTGGGCTCACCTTCCCAGGGGAAGAACAGGGTGCAGGTGAAGCTGCCCTCAGGATTTGGCAGGGCAATGAGCATATAGGAAGCTCTGGGCCAGATATGAAGGCTGTTCTTTTCCAAGGCGAAGCCGCCGGCGGCGGTGGGCCTGATTTCCAGTTCCTTATAGCCATGCTCGATGTACTGCTGAGCATAGTTAAATCTGCCGGTGCGCTGGAAGGCGTCGCGGATGGCGCTGTAGGCCCCGTCTGTTCCGATGAGGTAGTCGCCGCTGAAGCTCACCACAGACCCGGTATCGGTGATAAAGTCGGCGGTAGCGCTTTCCAGATCGGCCTGGGTGCAGCGATGGTTAAAGTACAGGTGGATGTTCGGGTATTTGTCGGCCAGCTGCAGCAATTGCACATTCAATCCGCCACGCGATACCGAATAGATGGCCTGTCCCTCTTTACCATAGGGCTGATAACTCAGGCTGCCATCCAGGGCATGCATCATGCGGCCAAACATGGGAACGCCCTGCTCCAGCACGGGTACGTCAAGTCCTACCCTTTCCAATGCGCGGATGCCGCGGTTGCTCAAGGCCAGGTTAATACTCCTGCCACCTTCGTAACGGCCGCTGCGCATGTCGGGCCTGCGTTCAAAAAGATGCACTTCATAACCGCGCTTTGCCAGATAAACAGCCAACAGAGAGCCTGAAAGCCCCCCTCCTACCAATCCAATTTTCATCAGGTGTCAAAAATATAGCGACCATGGGTTCATTCAACTGATACATCACATAAATTGGTCTTAATTTCACCACCTGATGCGGATACATTTTATAGCCATCGGCGGTGCAGTGATGCACAACCTTGCGCTGGAACTGCAACAGTTGGGGCATAGCGTGAGTGGCAGCGACGATGAAATCTTCGACCCGGCAAGGAGCAGGCTGGCCCTTGCAGGCTTGTTGCCCAAGTCGCTGGGCTGGCACCCGGAACAGGTTACTGCCGATACAGACCAGGTCATCCTCGGCATGCATGCCAGAGCCGACAACCCTGAACTGGCCCGCGCAAAGGAACTAGGTCTCCATATTTACTCCTTCCCAGAATACCTGTACCAACATTGCAAGAATAAAAAACGCATCGTCGTAGCCGGCAGTCATGGTAAAACCAGCACCACCGCCATGATCATGCACGTGTTGCGCCAACAGGGTATGAACTTCGACTACCTGGTAGGCTCCCAGTTGGAAGGTTTTGAACGCATGGTGCGTCTGAGTGATGCCCCAATTGTTATTTTAGAAGGGGATGAATACCTGACCAGTCCGCTCGACCCCACACCCAAGTTCCTGCACTATCGCCCGCACCTGGCCGTGGTTACCGGTGTTTCCTGGGACCATATCAATGTGTTCCCGACACGAGAGCTATATGTTGAACAATTCCGCAAGTTTATCGGCTCGATGGAACCCGGCGCCGCGGTGGTATGGTACGAAGGCGACCCCGTGCTTGCCGATATCATGCGCGATAACCCCATGCGCGGCATACCCTACCGGGGAATTTCAGCACGCGTGGAACATGGAAAGACCATTGCCCATCACCAAGGACGAGATTACCCGCTTGCGGTGTTCGGTGCTCATAACATGCAAAACCTGAATGCGGCCATGTTGATTTGCAGTGAACTCGGTATTGCTGAGGCAGACTTTCTTCAAGCTGCCGCGAATTTTACCGGCACGGCAAAACGGCTGGAATGTGTGCATCAGAGTCCTGCGCTCAGCGTTTATCGAGACTTTGCCCATGCCCCGAGCAAGCTCAAAGCCACGGTGGAGGCCGTGCGGCAGCAGTTTCCCGACAGGATGCTGGTTGCGGCCTATGAGCTGCATACCTTCAGCAGCCTGTCCAAAGAGTTCCTTCCCGATTATGCAGGCTGTATGGACGAGGCCGATGTGCGGTTGGTTTTGCTGGACCCGCACGTATTTGCTCTGAAACGCCTGCCCGTGCTCCCGGACGGTGATGTAGCCGAAACGTTCTCTGCAACCGTGTTTCACGATGGCACACATTTGTCTTCAGCGCTCCGCGAGGCCATACAATCAAGCGGAAAACCTGCCGTGTTGCTGTTGATGAGTTCTGGTAAATTTGATGACATGGATGTGGCTGCTTTGATTGCGAAGTGTTCCTGAAAATCAACGACTGATGCATACTCAGAAAACCATTCTACTGTCGTTGTTTATAGGCTGCATAAGCACTGGATGCGGACAAGCTCCTGCCGACAGTTCAAAAAACGCCATTTCCGCAGCGGTTTCCGGAGCCACATCGGGAGATAACGTATCAACGCGCTTCCCCTGTCCAGAAGGCTGCAATCGGATAAAGAGCGACAGCAGCAGCTTTGCCTACTTTCTCAGCCACTTCCCGCTGAAGCCCCACGGCACTCCGGTGCGGTATTACGATGGAAGCATCAAGGAGCAGGCGGCCCATGCCGCGGTATTGGATTTGAGCACCGGCAGCGAAAACCTGCAGCAATGTGCCGATGCAGTAATGCGCATCAGGGCGGAATACCTTTATAGCCGCAAGGAGTACAGCCAACTGCATTTCAACTTCGTAAGCGGTTTCCGATGCGGTTTTGACCAATGGATGCAGGGATGCAGGGTTCAGATGAACGGCAACAGGAGCACATGGGTATGCGGGCGACAGCCTGATGCAGGAAGAAGCAGTTTTAATGCCTGGCTCAAACAGGTCTTCATGTTTGCAGGCACCCTGTCGCTGGAAAAAGAACTGCAGCCTGTTGCCGCTGAACAGGTGTGGCCCGGAGATGTTTGGATACAGGGCGGCAGCCCCGGGCATGCAGTCATGGTGATGGATGTATGCACCGACAGCAGCGGGAATCGCCTGTTTTTACTGGCACAGAGCTATATGCCCGCTCAGGATATGCACGTCTTGCGCAACTATGAAGAACCGGATCTAAGTCCCTGGTTTCGCGTACCGCCTGTGGGCGGGCAGCTGGACACACCTGAATGGACATTCAACTGCGACAACCTGCGTCGCTTTCACTGAATCACCTCAGAGCACGTTCACCTTCACCCTTAGGTAGCTTTTCAGCAGCAGGGTCATTTTCTGGGAATCGGGAATGCGGATGCGTTCTTCCATGATGTGCTGCACGTTGGAATGTTCGATCTTTTCCAGCAGTTTCAGGTAGTAGCGGTATGCAGTGTAAACACCAAAACGACAACCTATGGGTAATTTCTTAATCCCCTGATATGCCAGGGCGAAATCCATTTTAATGTCGGCGATGATGTCTTTTTTATGGAGGTCACTAAATGCGGAAAAATCAACGCCGGGGAAATATACCCTGCCGCGTTCGTCGTAATCGCTTTTCAGGTCGCGGATAAAGTTTACTTTTTGAAAAGCGGCACCCAAGGCGCGCGCAGAGGGTACAAAAAAGTCGTAGCGTTCCTGGTTTCCGTGACAGAATACCTTCAGGCACATGAGGCCCACCACTTCTGCCGAACCATAAATGTATTCCTGATAAGATCCGCTGCTGTGCGTGGCGCTCTGCAGGTCTTCCTCCATACTGTTAAAGAACGGTTCTATCAGCTCTTCGCCGATGTTAAACTCCACACAGGCTTTCTGAAAGGAATGCAGGATGAGGTTGGTGCTTATGCCTTCCTGGATGGCGCGGTAGGTTTCTTTTTTAAAATCCTGCAATAAGGTGGCTTTATCATGCTCGTGGAATGTATCCACCACCTCATCGGCCAGGCGCACAAAACCATAGATGGCGTATATGGCCCAGCGGTATTCGCTGGACAGCATGCGTATGCCCAGTGAGAAGGAGGTACTGTAATTCAGCGCCACCCTTTTGCTGCAGGCCAGAGCCGTTTTATGATACAGTTCCATGCTCATGGGTTATCCTTTCTGTTACAAGTTTAGAGCCAATCACTACTATGGGGAGGCCTGTACCGGGAATGGTACTTGCGCCCACATAATACAGGTTACTCAATTGTTCGTCTTTATTGGAGGGCCTGAAGGCGCCAATCTGATTCATGCCATGAGCCAGGCCGAGGCCGCTTCCTTTGTACAAATTAAACATACGCATCCAATCGACCGGTGTGTAAATAGTTTTGCTGATGATGTTGTTTGTGATGTCAAAGCCCACGCGTGCGCTCAGGTCGGCAATGATATCATCGGTGAGTTTTTCCGCATCGGACCAGTCTGGCTTATGGCGTAAATCTGGCACGGGACAAAGAATAAACAGGTTTTCACAACCTTCCGGCGCGCATCCTGGATTGCTTTTGGAGGCCACATTCACGTAATAATAGGGCTTTTCCGGAGCAACGGATGTCTTAAAAATCATATCCGCATAAGCCTTGAAATTATTACCCAGGAAGTAGTTATGGTGGGCGATGCCGTCGATTTTCCCTTTTACGCCGAGGTAAATGGTGAAAGGCGCCAGGGTCCAGTCAAGCTTATCCAGCTTTTCTTCGCGGTACGCCTTGCGGTTCAAGATGGCACCGCGGAACCAGGCCGCATCGGCATTGCAGACGAAGACATCGGCTGTCCAGCCCTTGCCTTCTGAATCGACAACGGCGTGAAGCTTACCGTCTTTCAGTTCAACGCCGGTTACTTCGGTATTGTAATGGAAGCGCACGCCTCGTTGCTCAAGGATGGGCATGATGCCTTCCACAATTTTATACATGCCGCCTTCCACGTTCCAATAGCCGTCGTGCTGTAATTCTGTATAGTTGAGCAGGCTGTACACGGCGGGCGTATCAAAAGGCGTAGCGCCCAGGAAAAAAGATACCAGCGAGAAAATCACCTTCACATCTTCGGTTTCGAAGTTTCGTTCCAGCTCGGCCCACATGCTGCGGAACATTTTCGGCAGGTGCTTGAGTGGCACGGTAGCCAGGGAGGCCAGATAAGGCACCATGCCATTGAAGTTCCTTTTCACCACCTTGTATTCGGTATCATGGAAGATGGTTCCGGCGGCTTTCAGGTAACGCTTAGCCTTTTCTTCAAAGTTGGGTTCATCGGAAAATTCCTGGGCCAGCTTCTTCAGGTCCTTGAACATGCGGTACACCTTATCCCTGCCGGCAATATTCACCGTATAGAGGGGGTCAAGCTCCCTGATGGTAAAAGGAACTTCCAGACCCTGAGATTCAAACAACTCCCTGAACTCGTAGCTCATACTGAAGAAAGATGGGCCTACATCAAAGGTAAAGCCGTCCTTTTGCAGCAGGTTCAGGCGGCCGCCGGGCCGATGATATCGTTCCAGCACTTCTACCTGGTAACCAAGATGTGAAAGCCGGAGCGCAGTTGCCAAACTTCCCAGGCCGGCACCTACGATGAGCACTTTTTTTGACATTTATTTTTTTGAAAAACGTTTCAGAAACCTGCGGGAAACAAACAGAAAGCCGAATGCTTCTGATCCTTCCTTGCCATGAAATGTGTGGTGGTGGTAATGGGTCATGCGCATAGCGTGGAAATAGGGACTGTTGGTACTTCTCAGCCATTTAACCCGCTGATGCACAAATACATCGTGTACCAGAAAATAAGCCAGTCCGTAAAGTGCAATTCCCAAGCCGGCAAAAAAGTGCCAGTCGAGGGTTTCGGCACCAACCACAATCAGCCATACGCTGGGGATGGCAAACATGAAACCAAAAAGGTCGTTGCGCTCCAACGCGCCGTGGCGTGGTTCGTGGTGGCTCCTGTGCCAAATCCAGAGAAAACCATGCATGATGTACTTATGCGTAAACCAGGCCACACCCTCCATAAGCACGAAAAAGGCAACAACGACGGCAATATTCCACAGCCAAATCATAAAACAAGTAACAACATTTTTTTTCTATTGTTCAAAGAAGGAAGCATGTCTTCACTCATGATCAGCGGAACCAGCCGGCGATTGCACCACCCGCCTGTACATGCAGCACGGCGAAAAACACCGCTTGGATGAGCAGCAGGCGCGGGGCAAAGGAATTTGGGTTCATAGGAACCCATTTCAGGAAGATGTAATGAAACATGAAACTGATGATAAACCACGCAAGGTAGTTCTGGGCGGGTATAATTCCCTGATCCCACGACCAAAAATGATAGCGAACGGCTACCGGCTCCAGGATAAAGTCGTAACCGGTCATCAGGGCGGCAGCGAGCAAACTGAGCAGTAAGGGATCTTTCAGCCATGATTGAGCCAGACTGCGCGTTGCATATACCAGAAAAAACCAGTTCACGGCAAGTATCAGCGGCACACCCCAAACTGAAAAACCCAGCGTTGGACCATAGTGGTAATGGCCGAATATAACACCGGTGTGCACACCTGCCACTTCAACACAATAGCCGCCCAAAGCGATGATGAGGGCCGCGCCACCAAAAGCAGGAGTCCATTTTTTGTGGAAGGTTAGCGCCGCAGCAAGGGCCAGCAGGATGTTCACAGGCGTAAGTCGCATCATCCAGGGTGTGAGCTCAGGGATCAGAAAGCCCGTAAGGCCAACCATATAAATGACCAGGGCCAGCCAGGTCGCCGTATTCAGGTGCTTTTGGATGTTCATTCGCCGTGAGGAGCCGGGGTTAAAGAAGCCGCAATTTTTGCGCTGAGCAGGCACAAAGGTATTCCTCCTCCCGGATGAACGCTGCCACCGGCAAAGTACAAGCCTTTTATCTGGGCCGATTTATTGCGTTGGCGGAAAAAGGCTGCCATCCTTTTGTTGCTGCTGCTGCCATACAAAGCGCCACGGAAGGAAGAAGTACGCGATTCTATCAGCACTGGATCCAGCACATCCTCCTGCTCTATCAAGGCCTCCAGGTTCACGTGCAACAAAGCCGACAACTTAGCAATCACCCGCCTGCGAAGTTCTTTTGTTACAAGCGCCCAGTCTTGGCCATCATGCGCAGGTACATTTACCATCACAAACCAGTTCTCACCATCTTCAGGTGCGTCGGCAGCGTCGCATTTGGAGGTAATGTTGATGTATATAGTCGGGTCTTCAGGCGCCGTTTTTGAATCCCAGATTTGTTCAAATTCTTTTTTGTAGTCGGCTGAGAAGAAAATATTGTGCAATCCCAATTGCGGAAAATGTTGTTTCACACCCCAGTAAAAGATGAGAGCGGAACTGGAGCTGTCCACTTCCGCTACTCTTTTAGGCATGGCTACAGGGAGCAAATGTCGGTAGGTATGATACACATCGGCATTGCTGAGCACCAGCGCTGCCTCAAAAAAATCGCCGTTTTCCAAAACAAGCCCAGAAACACGTCCTCCAGCTACCGCGATATTCTTCACTTTGCTGTTGAAGTGAAACACGACACCTTGCTGTTCGGCCAGCTTATGCAGGCTTCTGGCAATTTGAACCATGCCACCGTCTGGGTAATATGCACCCATTACTGTTTCCAGGTGGGGTATCACATTTAGGGTTGCCGGAGCCCTGTAGGGATTTGAACCATTATAAGTAGCAAAGCGATTGAAAAACTGTCGGGCATAGGGCGTTCGAAAGGTCTTTTCATTCTTAGAAGCCATACTCGGCAACATATCAATAAACGGGAGGCTCAAGATACCACGGATGCCGGTCGGGCGCAGGTACGTGCTCAGGCGGTGCAGCGAACGCTCCAGAAACACGGGCGCAGTGATGCGGTAAAGGAAGGCACTTTTCCTAAAGAAGCGCAACACGTTAGCGGCGGGTTCGCCGAAAGACTGCTGCATCGCTAAAGCCAATGCCTCTTTCCCTGCCGGTGCCTGGAAGGTATGCCCATCCGGGTAGAAGTAATGGCACACTACCGGAAGCTGCCGATAGTGAAAATCTGTGTGCGGGTTCCGGCCGCAAAGCGTAAACAATTCGTCCACCAGGTCAGGCCTGGTAAACAGCGAAGGCCCGGTATCAAAACGATAGGCACCCAGAAACCGTTCACCCATTTTACCACCTGGAACAGCGCCTGTTTCAAACACATGAACCTGATAACCTTTGCTTTGTAAGCGAATGGCGGATGCTATTCCTGCTATTCCGGAGCCAATCACGGCAGCCTTGATTTTCGTCACAGTGATGAAACAAAAAAATGCTCTTTTTGGCTTTTATTCGGCTTTTTTTCTGCAAAAAATAAATTTAACCCTTTGATTATCAATCACTTAAATTTTTTTTCATCGAAATCAGCTTTTTTTTTTGCAACTATTTGAAATATCCGTTCCGTTTGTAAATTTGCAGCACTCAAACAAGGAAAAACAAGATGAAAAAAGCTTATTTCACCATGGCTGCCATCGCAGTATTTGCATTCGCAGCTTGCAACGGAAAATCTGGCGAAGGTAACGGTGACACCACCAAGAAGGACAGCGCTGCTGCTCCTGCTGCTCCCGCTGCTGCTGCTCCAGACACTACCAAGCATGACAGCGCTGCTGCTCCTGCTGCTGCTACTCCTGCCGCTGCTCCCGCTGCTGCTCACTAAGAGTATCAAAAAATTAAACAAAAAAGGACACTTGTATAGTGTCCTTTTTTGTTTATATTTGCACTTACCGATGAAGAGACTGGCTGCATATTTTTTGGCTTTCGCCCTGATGCTGAGCGCATCGGAAAAGGCGTTCTGTCAAAACAGTGGCCCCGGCGATGGCCGTGAACTTCATTTTTCCATTTCCCCCAACCCGGTGAACGGCACCTATGTGCTGGTAAACTTCAGCGAGGCTTCTTTCCCCAAAGGTCAGGTGCAGCTAAGCATTACGAACGTAATCGGGCAATCTTTATTTTCGCACATCATCAACCAATCTGATGTAGATCGCGGTTCTATCCGCATCGAAATCGCTGATCTGAAACTTTCCAAGGGTCTGTATTTCGTCAAAATGTCCTCAGGTGAACACAGTTTCACCCAGAAGCTTGTGCTTCGCTAAATCTCCTATGAATGTTTCGAAAACGTTGATTCGGCCGGCAACGCCGGAAGACGTTCATGCCGTTTTTGCCCTGATAGGCGAGTTGGCTGCCTATGAACGCGCTCCCCATGAGGTAAGCAATACCGCTGAACGTATGCTGGAAGATGGTTTCGGCACGCCCGACAACTGGTTTGGCTGCGCAGTGGCCACCAGCAATGACGTTGTGGTTGGCATGGCCATCTGGTATTTTCGTTACAGCACATGGAAAGGTCGCTGCCTTTACCTGGAAGATTTTTACGTGAAGCCGGAGTGCCGCAGGGCCGGCATCGGCGCGCAGCTTTTTGATTACGTACTAACCCTGGGCCGGGAGCAGCACTGCGCCCGTCTGGTATGGCAAGTACTGGAATGGAATGAACCTGCGATACAATTTTATCATAAATTCGGTTGCCAATTAGATCCGGAGTGGTTGAACGGCACTATTGACCTCCATGAATGAAACCGGGCAAAGCCATCATTGGCAGTGTGTTGTTGTGTGGCATTATCCTGCAGGGATGGATTGCGCAACAGCAATTCCAACTGCACGCTGAGTCCTATGGGCTGATGCCCCGAGTGTCTTCCTCTTTGGGAGGCATATTCACCATGCCTTTATTCCATGCTTCTACCTCACACTTGTGGGGTAACCTGCTTGCTATTTTCTGCCTGAGTTTTTTGTTGGCCCTGCTCGCTCCGGGCCTGCTGCTGCGCGCCATCATCATTATGTGGATTGGCGGCGGCACCGTGCTGTGGCTCATTGGCCGTCCCTTATGGCATATCGGCGCCAGTGGACTGGTGTATGGGCTGATAGCCTGGTTTCCTGCTATGGCGTTGATGAGGCGCAATTATTCCTATACGGTGTTGTCTCTGGTGGTATTTATCTATTACGGTTCGGCCATTTGGGGACTCTTGCCTGCCGACCCCGGAATTTCATACGAAGGACATATATCCGGCCTGCTATCGGGAATTTTAGCTGCCTATCTATTGCGCAGGCAAGTTCCATCAGATCCCAAACCTGATGAGCCAGATGAGGAACTTTCTAACGAGGATCCTTACCTGCGTTTTGATTACCGGCAGAAGGAGCACTTTACTCCAGGTGATACGTACGAATAATGAATTCGATTTTATAATCGCTCACCGGATCCCATTCATCCTTAAGGTTATGGCCCCAGAAGGCGCCAAAGGATTGCCAGAAGAATGCAGAAGCGCCGCCCTTGTATGATTTAAGCACTTCCCAGGTACTGCGGCCCGTTTCGCGGTGTATCAGCTTCATCAAGATCTTCCCCTGATTGATGGATAAGTCTTTGATGCTGGCCTCAAACTGATTTTTCAGCACCTCTTCAGCCTGAGTTATAAAGCGCTTGCGCGCTTTTCTGCCCTGTATCCGCGACAGGTTATCTTCCAGCATCTGCATCTGATACGCTACCATTTTGGCGTAAGGCATAGCTCTTTTCACATTGCGCACCATGCGCATATATTCCACCCTGGCCATGGAATCATAGCGCTCACGGCGCAGCACTTCATCCAGTTCAAGCACCTTCACGCTATCGCCGTTCACCAGCTCCCACTCCACTTTGGAACGGGCTGAATCACGCGGCTGAGTCTGTGCGTATGCAAGTCCCTGAACGACAAGAAAAGAGGACAGGAAGAGCAGTTTCATCAAAATTAAGGATTCAAATGGCGTGCCATCAGCCTTTGGCTGTTGCCCGGAAGCGGCGGCTCAGGTACCATGCTCCAACGCTGCCGAGCAGGATTAACAGCACCGAGATGAGTTGCGCCTGGGAAAAATCAAGGCCTGAAAGTTCATAGCGGGTATTAACCCTGATGGTTTCCACCAACCAGCGTTCAACACCGGCAAGAATCATATACAGGCAGAACAGCAGGCCTGGGGCTGATAACTTCTTACGGAAAAACCAGATCACGGCGAACAGCAACAACCCGGCCATAAACTCGTACAGGGGTGTTGGGAAAACCGGAGCTTCCAGCTGGAAGCAGTGCAATCCATCGCAACCCGGGATTGGGATTCCTGCGTCGATAACGTTGTTGGGATAACGATAAGACCACAACCAGGAGGGCATCCATGACGGCACAGGTGTGGTATTTACCACGCCCCAGTCGCCATCGCCACTCAGGTGGCAGCCCAACCTGCCCAAGGCATAGCTGAGCATCATACCTGGTGCACCCACATCCAGCACACGCAACAGGTTCATTCCTTTGGTACGGCAATAAAGCAACACAGCGGCACCTCCGCCTATCAGCCCTCCGTAAAAGGTCCAACCTCCGGTAGAAAAGATGCTGCCAAAGGGGTCGTTCAGGAAGCTGGTCCAGTCTTCGAAAATGTGAAAAATCTTGGCCCCCAGGAACCCAAAGAGCAGGGCTACGGCGGTGATATTTCCCATAAAGAACTCAGGACCCACCTTGCTTACGCGCTCTTCCGGCACTGGAAGGCGCTGTTTACGGTCTTCGCGGTATTTCAAACCAAGCACCAGTGCCATCACCAAAATACCCAAACCCAGGGAACCCGCGCCTGAAAACAGAAAGCCTGCGGGATCCTGACCGGCAGCCTCGGGCCAGATAACCAGGTACAACAGCTTATAGCCCATGATAAATCCAAGGACGGCACTGCTAACGTAGTCGCTGACAGAGAAGGGCTTACCCACCATGCTAAGCAGGGAAAAGGATGGGAATTGCTCAAGCTTGTGGCGCCGTCTGAACTCAGCCTGAAACACCTGATATGCAGCGGCTACCGAGATGGCAACCAGCAAGCCGAAGGTGTTGACAATCTGCAGAAAGGGCAGCTTCAGACCTGTTAGATCGCGGATTAAATCGTATAGGGTGGCGTACATATCCGGGCAATATCGCTTAATTGTTTCGCATCATGGCAAAAGGCATGGGCATGCCCTGCAACACGCCATCGGCATGAGGACCGCCAAGTTCGGTAGGCACAACTTCATTCACCTGCAAAGGATCATACGGCACCCTTACTTTGATGTAGTTGTCGGTAAAACCTTCCATCATTCCATTCTTGTTTTCAGCTTCAAAGAGCACCGCTCTGGTGGTGCCTGCATGTTCCAAGTAGAACGCATGTCTTTTCTTTTCGCTGAGGATGCGCAGCATTTCCGAACGCTGCATGCGGAGCTGACGGGGAACTGCTTCCTTCATTTTAAATGCGGTAGTATTTACGCGTTCGCTATAGGGGAACACGTGCAGGTATGAGATGGGCAGCTCATTGAGGTACTGGTAGGTATCCAGAAAGCGGGCTTCGTCTTCCCCAGGGAAGCCAACAATCACGTCCACGCCGATACAGGCATGAGGCATCAGCTCTTTGATGCTCAATATGCGGTCCGTATACAGGGCGCGGTCATAGCGGCGGCGCATGCGTTTCAGCAGATCGTCGTTGCCGCTTTGGAGGGGTATATGAAAATGCGGGACAAACTTCCGGGAAGCCGCTACGTGTTCAATTATCCTGTCATCCAGCAGGTTGGGCTCGATGCTCGAGATGCGGAAGCGATCAACAGGCACCTGCCTATCGAGTTCTTTCACCAGATCGAAGAAGCTGGCGTCGTGGTTTATACCGAAATCGCCCAGGTTTACACCGCTCAGGATGATTTCACGTACACCAGGTGCAGCGGCATCCATCACGTAGCGGATTGTATCGGGAACATTGGCGCTGCGGCTTTTCCCTCTGGCCAGCGGGATGGTGCAGAAAGAGCAGAAATAATCGCAGCCATCCTGCACCTTCAGGAAGGTACGGGTTCTGTCGCCACGGGAAAATGCGGGCACGAAGTCGTACACTTCTTTCACCTGCGATTGGTGTATGCGCGCTTTGGATTCCTTGGCCAGGCTGCTCAGGTGGGCGGTGAGGTTGAACTTCTCTGCTGCGCCGAGCACCATATCCACGCCGGGGATTTCTGCTATTTCCTGCGGCTTGAGTTGGGCATAGCAGCCCACAATCACGATGTAGGCGTTGGGGTTAAAACGCAGGGCTTCCTGAACCACCTTGCGGCATTTCTTATCGGCCTGATCGGTAACACTGCAGGTATTGATGACGTAGAGGTCAGCGCCATCAGTAAATTCAGCCTTCTCCAGTCCGGCATCAAGCAGTTGGCGGCTGATGGTGCTGGTTTCCGCAAAGTTGAGTTTGCAACCTAATGTATAGAAGGCCACGCGTTGTGCCATAGCAGGCACAAATTTACGCGGATCAGAGCGGATCAAACTTATATCCTACCCCTTTTACGGTGTAGATGAAGCGTTCATCCAGTTTTTCCCTGATTTTACGCACATGCACGTCAATGGTTCGGTCTACCACTTCTACGTCGGCACCCCAAACCTGGTCCAGAATTTCCTCACGGCTGAACACCTTACCGGGCTTCGAGGCCAGGAAGGACAGCAACTCAAATTCTTTTCTGGGAAACTGCAGCGGATTGCCCTTGTACGTAACCAGAAATTTCTCGCGGTCTATTTCAAGGTCGGGAAAGCGCATGTTGTCCATAAAACCACCCTTGTCCTGACGGCGCAGGATCGCTTTGATGCGGGAAATCAGCACCCTGGGCTTGATGGGCTTATTGATGAAATCATCGGCTCCGGCTTCAAATCCGGCCAACTCCACAAACTCTTCCGCCCGGGCTGTCAGGAACACGATAAGACTGTTGCGCGTTTTTTCATTTTGCCTCAGCAAACGGCAGGCTTCGATACCATCCATCACCGGCATCATCACATCCATGAGGATTAGATCAGGGATGATCTTCTGTGCCTGCTCCACCGCCTGTGAGCCGTTCAGGGCTGTAAACACGGCATACCCTTCTTTCTCCAGGTTGTAGCGAATGAACTCCAGAATATCGTGCTCATCATCAACTACCAAAATGGTTGGGACATTGCCTATCATATGTTACAAAAAAGGGATGTGATTATTACGGCATTGTTACTGTTTCGCCGTATAAATATTAAATCAACATTAAATCGCAATTGCCTTTACAGACTTCAGCGATGGTTGTTCACGGCTTGGCGAGCAGCTCTTCCACGCGCGCTTCCAGTTCTGGGCCGCGCAACCCTTTAGCCACAATGTTCCCTTTGCGGTCTATCAGCACGGTATAGGGAATTCCACTCACCTTGTACAGGCGGGCGGCGGCGTTTTGCCACTGACGCAAGTCGCTCACATGAATCCAGGAAAGGCTGTCACGCGCCACGGCATTCATCCACGCATTGCGGTCTTGATCCAGGGAAACACCGTAAATCTCAAAACCTTTAGGTTTCAGGCGGCGATACATGCGCACCACATTGGGATTCTCGCGACGGCAGGGACCGCACCAGCTTGCCCAAAAATCAATCAGCACCACCTTACCGCGTAGGCTTGACAATGCAATGGGTTTTCCTTCGAAGTTATTCTGCACGATATCGGGTGCAGGATTGCCTTCGGCCAGCATGCGCTCGGCATTGTACAATACCTGTAACTCTTTGGTATATTTCGATTGGGCATTATAGGCATTCACAGCTTTATAGGCCGTTTCCAGCATGGGAAAGCTAAAATCTTCATTCAGGTAATAAGTAAAAATCACATAAGGTACCAGGCTCTTCGGCTTGCTTTTCATGTGTTCGAAGAAGGCTTCCTTTCTTTTGGCAAGCACATCATAGAACTGATTTTGCAGCACGGCCGCCAGTGCGTAATCTTCTTCGGTTCCCTTTAAGCCGGCAGCCTGCTGCTGAATGGCCATCAATTTATAGTCAAAGCCTGCGCTCAGTTCGGTAAATTCCTTAAGCTCAATGCTCTGCTGAATTTCAGTTCCGCTGAGGCTGTAGGATATGTATGGATTCACGCCACTGATGTCCAGTTCCATCCGGGTACTATTGTTTACCGACAGCATGATGTAGCTGGCGGAATCCCATTGCAGGATGCAGAAAATATCTTCTTTGGTATTCCCGTTTAGTGAAAAGCTGCCTGATTTATCGGTGCGTGCGGAGTCAATAAAACTCCACCCCTCTTTGCGCAGTTCCTGAAGTACCACCAGCCGTTCAGGCATGTTCAACAGGCGACCTTTTACCGAGTATCCGTCGGTAACAACTTCCGGCTCCTGAGTGCGCGGCGTAAGCATATCGCGCATCCAGGTATTGAAGCTTGATGCGGCACCGGCCTGTTGGCAGGAAGAGGCTGCCACACTGATAACCAGCAGGCTGCCCAGGCGGTGAATCAATTTTGAGAATTCCATATTCCTCACAAGGATATCAAATGTTGTTCCGTTTCCCAAAATTAATTCGTTTCAGGGGATTTATCCAGTGCTTCCTGCCATGCTTCAGGGGTTTTGGCATCATCCAGCCGGAATTCACCAATGCGGGTGCGGCAAAGCGCCTTCAGATAGGCGCCGCTGTCCAGGGCTTTGCCGAAGTCATGGATCAGTGACCGGATGTAGGTTCCCTTGGAGCAAACCACCCGAAAATCAAGTTCGGGCAGTGCCATGCGCGTGAGTTCGAACACACGTACATCTACAGTTCTGGAAGACAGTTCATGTGCCACACCTGCCCTTGCCAGCTTGTAAGCGCGGCGGCCATCCACCTTTACCGCGCTAAACAGCGGCGGAATTTGTTCAATCAGCCCTGTGAACACTGGCAGCGTTTGTGCCAAAAGCTCAGGGGTGATGTGTTCCGTTGCGAAGCTCAGGTTTACTTCTGTTTCCATGTCGTAAGAAGGCGTGGTAGCGCCCAGCACCATGGTTCCGGTATATTCCTTTTCCTGTCCCTGAAAGCCTTCCAGCTTGCGGGTGGCTTTTCCCGTGCACATGATGAGCAGGCCTGTGGCCAAGGGATCTAGTGTGCCGGCATGGCCACACTTTTTCGCCTTGAACAGGTATTTTATCTTCTTTACCGCTTGGAAAGAGGACCAGCCATAGGGCTTATCCACCAGGATGATGCGTTCTTCTTCCGGCTGGATGTTCAACGCACCACAATTTTAAAAGTACCTATAACCCTGCCGCCGGCTTCTTCAAATATCCGCAGGATATAAACCCCCGACGAAAATCCGGAGGTGTTCAGCTGCAGCAGATGGGTACCAGCATTCAGCACAAAACGCTCTTCCAGATCCAGCACCTGCCCATTCATGTTTACCAGAGCTGCGCGGTACACCCCCGACTGCTGGAGGTTGAGCTCCAGTTTTACAGCATCGTCGGCAGGGTTCGGGAAGGCCCTTATTTCGCTGATCTGCAGGGCGCTGCGCAGCGGATCTGCAAGGCTCAGCCTGGAAATCCAGGCATTCATGCCGCCGTTTCCGTAAGAGCCTACCAGATACCAGGTATTGGCCTCGTTGTACTTCTTTTGAATTCCTTCATAATCGCCCCAGCGCTGTTGGTCTTTGGGAAGAAAAGAATAATTGATCAGGCTTTTTCCCTGCTTGATTCTAAGTATATCTGAGTATTCCCGGTAGCGGTTGCAGTAAACGGCTGAAGTTCCGGGATAGGTTTGGGCGGATGAATGCTGGAACGTGATCAGCACAGAGGGATCGTCTTCCGCTGTTCCGGCGGCGGCGATGGCCGGGTAACCGAAATCAAGAGAATCAGAGGTGATGTAGGAGGCCCTGGCCTCCGCAGGCCCTGACAAACGATACAGGATGCCGTGGTAGATGCAGGGTTTCATGCTTTCAGGATGAATGGTATTCTGCGCGTAGTGTATTTGCTTTCCGGTTTGAATGGCATGCAGCACCCGCGCATCGTTGCAGGCCAGCTTATACCCCTGGGGCTGCAGCGCCGAGGGCGGATAGCCGTATGTTTTGTCGGCGCGAACCACCTGCAGGGAATACGCAGCAGTACCGGAAGCCTGGGTCCCGCTAATTTTATGAATGAAGAGGGTATCGTTCAGCGTATCTGCCGGACGCACACTCAGCAGGTGCATGTCGGGATAAAGTTTTATACCTCCCTGGGCAGGACAAATGCTCCAGATGGACTTACCCCGGTATTTCAGGCCGTGCCAGAGGTTTTTGTTCAGGGTTTTGCCTTCGAAACCGTCGGATTTATTGACCTGCCAAATGATGCTTTGCACGAAGCCATCCTGCCAACCCTTATTGTTTTTCAGCTGGTTCAGGGTGATGAACAAGTCGCCGGAGCCCAGGGCCACGATGGGGTAATCGCTCCAGGTGGTATCGTTCAGCGGATTTCCGGACAGGCGGTACACATTCCAGGGCTGCAGCGGATCTGACGAGGTGGAGAAACCCACAATGGTCGCGCTGTTGCTGTGCAGGGTTCCGTTCATGAACACCACCATCCAGCGGTTGGCTTCCTGATCGAACAGTACCCGCGGGTCAAAGGGCCTGTCCAGCATGGGCAGGGTTCCTTCGGGATTCAGGTTTGGATTGCGGGCAAACGAAGCCAGTCCCCAGGTTTTGAGCAGTTTGCCCGTGTCGTTGAACACACGGATATTGGTATTCAGCACCGACATCACCATCCCTTCGTTGTTCACGGCTACGTGGTTATCGTTGGGGGTACCGCTGCCTGAAAGGCCTTCGAAGCCTTTTTGGATGGAAGGCAGCAGTTGTTCCTGTGGGGTTGGCGCCACCCGGTTGTTGCTGCGTTGGCGGTTGTATGCCTCCCGGCGGGCGTTCTGGTAGGCTGTTAACCCCGGCATCAAACCTCCGGGTTTGGGCATTTCTGTTTCGGCCAGGTCGAGCACAGGCTCTTCATGGCTGAGCGGCATAAAAACGTGCGAAAGGGGCGTCTGCATTCCCCGTTCCACGCGATGGCTTCCCTGCGCCCCTAGGTTCAGGGACCAGGTGCTCAGCAGCATCAACAGGGAACCGCACCTCATTTACGGAGGGATTTGGTATAGCTTACAATGAGATTCAACTGCTCATCGTTCCAGCCGGCAAACTTGGGCATACGGTTTTTGCCTTTGCGCAGGATGTCCGTAATTTCTGCATCACTCAGTTTACTGGTTTGCAGGTTGGCAGCGCCGGCGAGGGCCATAGCACCATCAGCACCATGACATTGGATACAGTTTTTTTCAAACATCGCCTTCGCGGTTTCCATGGGTGTTGCGCCTGAGGCTACGGTTACAGGCTGTATGCTGCGCTTTTTGGCGGCTTCAGCCATGCCGTAGGCACCGAAGATGAGCAGCACACTGAGGGTAGCCAGGGGTTTATTGCCTTTTCGGAAGCCGATGATGGCAATGGGTATGCTGATAAAGACCATGGCTATTTTCACCCATTGCAGCACCTTCACTTCCGGGGCGGTGATCAGGAGGTATATTCCTGTGGCAAGAAACAAAGTGCTGATGCACATGTCGAAGATGCGCCAGCCTTTTTTCTGCATGGCCGCCATAGCTTTGGCATTGTTGGTGAGCAGAAAAATCAGTTTGAACAGATAAAGCACAAGGAACAGCATCACGCTGAGCTTGTGGGTATGTAACATTCCGGTTCCCATAAGTAGGGCAAATATAGCCAAGTGGGGTACCTTTGCCGCCGGATGGTTCAGATTCTGCTTGGCAGTTTTTTACTCAGCCTGATACATGTGCTGTTGCCCAGTCACTGGCTGCCTTTGGTGGCCTTGGCAAGGTCTGAAAAATGGTCACGAAACCAAACGCTGCGCTTTACCCTTTTACTCGGACTGGCGCATATTCTCAGCACCGTTGGCTTAGGCATCGTACTTGGACTCATAGGTAAGCGTTTGGCCACAGAGCTGGAATTTTTCGGACACCTGCTGGCGCCCCTGCTGCTTATTATCCTGGGGCTGGTTTATTTCAGCCTGAACAGCGGACATAGCCATCACGAGCATCTTCCTTCGGAAAAATCACTGAAGAAGCTGAAGCCGGCCACGGTATTATGGACCATGGCAGCGGCCATGTTCTTCTCACCCTGTCTGGAGATTGAAAGTTATTTTCTTTCGGCAGGCGCCTTTGGCAATGCCGCCATTAGTTCTGTGGCGCTGATTTATACGCTGATTACCATTC
>CANHRE010000035.1 GCA_947463095.1 Flavobacteriales bacterium
ATGTTTGAGCTTCACCGAAAGCACCGCGGCCTGCATGCTGTCCAGTCGGGAGTTCAGCCCCACGATGTCATGGGTGTATTTCACCTTTTGCCCGTGGTTGCAGATCATACGCAGTTTTTCGGCCAGCACGGCATCGCGGGTAAATACGGCTCCGCCGTCGCCGTAGCAGCCCAGATTCTTGGACGGGAAAAATGAAGTGGTTCCGATATGACCCATGGTACCGGCGCGCATCACACGACCGTCCGGGAATGTATAACGGGCTCCGATGGCTTGTGCCGTATCTTCTATTACGTAGAGATTATGTTGTTGTGCGATATCGAGAATTTCCGCCATGGGGGCACATTGACCGTACAGATGTACCGGGGCAATCACCTTGGTAGCCGGTGTGATGAGGGAACTGATGCTTGCCGGATCCATCACATAGGTATGAGGATCTACTTCACAATACACCGGTTTATGGCCGAGCAGATGAATCATCTCTGCCAGGGCGGCATAGGAAAATGAAGGGGTAATGATTTCAGAACCTGCGGGCAGGTCCAGTGCCATCATGGCTACCTGCAGGGCATCAGTACCATTGGCGCAGCCAATCACATAGGGCACATCAAGGTAAACGGCCAGATCCTGTTCAAATTTCTTTACTGCGGGGCCATTGATGAATGTAGCGTGAAGGATTACGTCCTTTATTGCTGCATCTACCTCGTCCTGTATCTTCAGATACTGGCTGCTGAGGTCAACCATTTGAATTTTACGCATGAATTTAAAGGAGCAAAAATAGGTCATACCAAGCAGTTCCGTTGCAGCGGAATGCCTTGCTATTTACCTTTCAAGGCCGCGTTGCCGCAACACCTCAAAGAGAAATATTCCGGTGGCTACCGACACGTTCAGCGAGTCAAAACCGCCGGGCATGGGTATGGCGGCACGCACATCCGAAAGTTGCAACAAACTGGGGTCAACACCCTTTTCCTCATTTCCCATGATGATGGCCATAGGTCCGGTGAGGGTGCTGTCGTACAAGCGTTCTTTTCCTTTTTCTGTGGCGGCGGCAATGCGCAAGCCATGCTCACGAAGGGTTTTTACAGTTTGTTGCAAATAGTCCACACGGCATACAGGGATGCGAAAAACCGCCCCGGAAGAGGTGGTTACCACGTCTTGTCCCACTGCTGCCGAGCCTTTAGCCGGAATGATGACCGCATCAGCACCTGCGCAGGCCGCAGTGCGCAAAATGGCGCCAAAATTCCGCACATCGGTAATGCCGTCAAGCACCAGCAATAATGGATCTCTTCCCTCTTCAAAGCAACGGGTAACAATCTCTTCCCACGATTGAAAGGCAATAGGTGAAATAGCCGCCACAATACCCTGATGATTCGGGTTGCTGACCAGGAAGGTGAGCTTTTCGGCAGGGGCCTTCACAAATGGAATACCCGCTTCTTTGATGGCCGGCAGCAGGCTGCTGATCTTGGGGTTGCGCGCCCCGGAATCAATCCAGACCTTGTCCAGCGTTTGCCCTTTTGCCAGGGCTTCTTCTACCGGATGAATGCCAAAGATGAATTTCTTTTTCAACGACATAAAAAAAAGAAGGCCGCCGAAGCGGCCTTCCATAGATTCATTATTAGGGCCTTGAGGCCTGAGTGATGATTTTCTGATACTTGTCGGCAAGAGTTGTTTTGCCTCGGTCTTTTGCCAGCTTCTGAACACTTTGCATGATGCCCATGGCAGTTTGATACTGTTCTGCAGCTGTTGAATTGGTGCGCTGGTTGAACTGCTTGAAGTAACGCGCGTACTGATTGGCCACGTTCACGCATTTGTCCATCCACAGTTCCCCTTTCTTGTCTTCACCAAATTCCATGTACAACATGGCCAGGTAATAACGGATTTCGTTGCGATAGCTCAGCACATTTTCTGGTATCTCCTTGGTAATAAGGTCCAACAGTGCAACGCCTTTGGCACGATATTCCTGTGCCTTCTTGTCAAGATCCGCCTTATAGGAAACCAAATCCGTACCCGCAGGAAGGTCTTGTTGTCTTCCGGAGTCGATGGACATTTTAACGCTCATCATACGGTTGATCTCATTGCTGTACATGTCGCCCATATTGATGGCCAGCTGTTGCAGGGCCTGAGGTACCAGCATGGCTTTATCGTCCAGGAAGAAGTTTTTCTTCTCCTTCATACCACCCCAGCGGAACTTCATCAGGTTGTCGTAGGTGCGCTGTTCGGCAATATTCGCCGGGCGTCCACGGTCTTCAGAGATGGTACCACCGTTCACGGGCACCAAACGGAAGGCCAGGCCTTCACACTGCAGCCAGCTGTTCAGTCCCATAAAGTCATAGCCACTGGTGGTGGTAAAGCAGATGGGGCGTTTCCAGCCGCGCTCGGCATTGGTAACAATTAAATCCAGCATCAGCAGATCGCCTTTGCTGAAAAACTCGCCGGGCATGCGGAACTCGATAAAGGGCGCAATGCTGGCCGTATCTCTGCCTTCCACCAATCCATTTTCCATGATGGCCTTGCGGTCAACAGGAATACGAATTTTACGGGTAGGCATCACTTCATCTTTGCTGATGTTGGCCGGATCTTTACCCAGGATGAAGTTCACCACTTTGCGTCCATCGGTTGACCCTGCTGCCTCGTCAAAGCCGTCGATGCCCAGATTCTGGTACCTGAAGCCATATTCAAAGCGGCCTGCGCGCAAATCATCTTTGGTGAGGGTGAGCGGAAGTGCATCGGAATTATAGACCTTATCCAAAAGCACGCTGCTGTACCATTCGGTGGGCAACAGGCTCTGGTTGATGATGCGCACATCGGTACGGATGCCTTCTACGTTCTGAGCATACCACAATGGATAGGTATCGTTGTCGCCGTTGGTGAACAGGATGGCATTTGGCGGACAGCTTTGCAGGTAGTTCTTGGCATAGTCAATACCTAGGTAGCGGGCAGAGCGGTCATGGTCATCCCAGTTCTGGGAAGCCATCAACACCGGAGCTGCCAGCAGACAGGCTGCACTTGCGGTAAGGGCCGCGGTACGGGCGTTCTTCAGGTATTTGCGAATCCACTCGGCGATGCCCAGCACACCTAAGCCCACCCAGATACAGAAGGTTTGAAAAGAGCCCACCACGGAATAGTCGCGTTCACGCGGTTCGAAGGGGGGCTGGTTCATGTACACGTTAATCAGGATGCCCGTGAACAGGAATAGGATCAGCACCACCCACGCATCTTTATTGCTCTTCTTGAACTGCAATGACATGCCGATGATGCCGATAATCAAAGGCAGGAAATAGTAGGTATTCCGCGCTTTGTTGTTTTTTAGGTCGTCGGGGAGGTTTTTCTGGTTACCGGTATTCAGGTAATCAATGGGTGCAATGCCACTGAGCCAGTTGCCATCAAACTGCGTATTTCCGAGCATGGCCTGCTGGTCGTTTTGCCTTCCCACAAAATTCCACATGAAGTAGCGCATGTACATATAATACAGCTGATAGCTGAAGAAATAGCGCAGGTTGTTGGCGAAGGTCGGCTTCTGGGCGCGCAGCGCTTTCAGTTGCTCCTGCTCTTCTTCAGAAAGGCCTCCTTGAGCAGCTTTATTTTGCAGGGCATTGATCATGCTCTGGGTTTTTTCCATGCCACCCCAGTAGCGGTAGCCGATGTCGTCATTTTCCTTAGCCTTGCCCATGCGGGGGAACAAGGTCATGTAGCGCTCATCAAACTTATAATCATACTTGGAGCCTGCCAGTTTGTATTCTGAAGAATCGGCAAACCATTTTTCACCCACTTCCTGGGTTTCCACAGGAGAAGCATTAAAATAAGGACCATACACCAGGGGACGGTCACCGTATTGTTCGCGGTTGATATAGCTCAAAAGGTTGAACATATCTTCCGGGTTGTTCATGTCAATGGCAGGATTGGCCATCGAGCGCAACACCACCATGGTATAGGTAGAGTATCCCAGTAGGATAAAGCTCACCGAGAGCATAACCAGGTTCAGCAGGTATCTTCCTGCGCGGATGCTGTAGCGGATGCCATACACCAAGGCAGCAACCAGCAGTGCAATGCCAAACAATACGCCGCTGTAAAAAGGCATTCCCAGGCTGTTCACAAACAGCTTGTCCATATGTGCCAGATACCACACTGTACCGGGGATGATGCCCTTCATGATGAAGCCCAAAACACCCAGGGAAACCAGGAATGCGATGAGCAACCCTTTGCGGGTAACAGTATGTCGACGGAAATAATAAACGAAGGCTACCGCGGGTATCACCAGCAGGTTCAGCAAGTGCGTACCGATGGCCAGGCCTGTGAAGTAGGCAATCAGCACCAACCAGCGATCGCCGCCGGGCTTATCGGCATCCTGTTCCCAGCGCAACACGGCCCAGAAGGTCAGGGCAGTGAAAAAGGAACTCAATGCATAAACTTCCGCTTCAACGGCGCTGAACCAGAAGGTGTCCAGAAAGGTATTGGAAAATGCGGCAGTCAGACCGGCGCCGAAAATCAGGATGTTGCGGGCAGATCCGCCGTTTTCAGATTCTTCACTACCAAGCATTTTTTGAGCCAGGTAGGTGGTAATCCAGAAGGTGAACATCACACATCCGGCGCTTGCAGCGGCAGACATGGCGTTGATGCACACGGCAGCCACGGCAGGATTGGGGGCAAACAGCGAGAAAATCCGACCCAGCAACAAAAAGAACGGCGCTCCGGGCGGGTGAACCACTTGCATCTTATAGGCGGCAGACAAAAATTCACCGCAGTCCCACAAACTCACGGATGGCTCCAGGGTGAGCATGTACACCAGGAAGGAAACGGCAAAGGTTACCCAGCCCAGTAAAGTATTAATACGCTTGAAAGGCATCATAGTCGGAATTAATCCGGGCGAAAATAAGGATTCAGCCTGATTGAACCCTCAGGGTTTCATTTTTTCGGCAGCCATACGCAATCTGTGCACCGCTGATTTTTGTCCGATGAGGGCAATAAGTTCATAAACCGGAGGGCCGGAAGCCGCGCCGCTTATGGCCAGACGCAGTAATTGCATCCATTGTCCGGCGCTTTGACCTACCGCTTCACATTGTGCTTTAAACATTTCTTCCGCATTGGCCGGAATCAATTCCCCTGCTGCCTCGTATGCCTGGCCCAGTGCGCGAAGGAATTCCGGGGCTTCCGGCTTCCATTTCTTGGCCACGGCCTGGGTATCGTAGGTATCCGGGTCACGGAAGAAGTATGCGCCGTCGCGGATGATTTCTTTCGGAAAATTCACCTTTTCACGCATCAGACTGACCACAGCGCTCAGATACGAAACTTCAGTATCAAAGCCGGCTTCCTTCGCCACCGGAAGCAAGGCTTCGGCAATAGCCGTCGGGTCGCGTTCCATAAGGTAGTGGTGGTTAAACCAAAGGGCCTTGTCCAGGTCGAACTTGGCGCCGCTCTTGCTCACCTTTTCCAAGCTAAATGCTTCAATAAGTTCTTCCATGGTGAACAGTTCGCGGTTGAAGCTGGGATGCCAGCCCAGCAGGGCCAGCATATTCACCACCGCTTCCGGGGAATAACCGGTTTCGCGATACCCGGACGATAGTTCGCCGCTTGCGGGATCTTTCCATTCCAGAGGGAATACAGGAAATCCCAGCCTGTCGCCGTCGCGCTTGCTCAACTTTCCATTGCCCTCGGGCTTCAGCAGCAGAGGCAAGTGCGCAAAAACAGGCATCACCTCTTCCCAGCCCAGATAGCGGTATAACATCACGTGCAAGGGCGCACTGGGGAGCCATTCCTCACCGCGTATTACGTGGCTGATTTCCATGAGGTAATCATCTACCACATTGGCCAGGTGATAGGTGGGCATGCCGTCGCTTTTGAATAATACTTTGTCATCCATTTGGCTGGTATTCACCACCACCCAGCCGCGGATGGTATCGTGAAAACGCACCTCTTCCTTGCGGGGAAGTTTGATGCGCACCACATAGGCGTCGCCATGATCCAGCCTACGCTGTACCTCATCGGCAGGCAGGGTCAGGGAGTTGTTCATGCTCATGCGGCTCACGGCATCGTATTGTGCGGGCATACTGCCGGCCTTCAAACGCTCGCGCATGGCTTCCAGCTCTTCAGGGGTATCAAACGCATAATAAGCATGCCCTGCGGCGAGCAACTGATCCACATACTTCCGGTACATGGGTTTGCGCTCACTTTGCTTGTAGGGTGCATGCGGGCCGCCAACATGGGGGCCTTCGTCAAAACTGATGCCCACCCAGCTTAACGATTCCAGTATGTAGTGCTCAGCGCCGGGAACAAAGCGGTTCTGGTCTGTATCTTCAATGCGCAACAGACAATCGCCACCATGCTTCCTGGCAAACAAGTAATTATACAGGGCAGTGCGCACCCCTCCTATATGCAGTGGGCCGGTGGGGCTGGGTGCAAAGCGCACGCGGACACGTCTTTCCATAAGGTGGCAAAATTAGTGCTTTTTCGACGGGCAGCAGGCAGCAAGCCGAAGGGAAATACCGAATTTAACCCCTTGCAAAGGTATCTTTGCACTATGGCCCGGGTTGTTGTCGGACTCAGTGGGGGTGTGGATTCGTCGGTGGCGGCTCTTCTGTTGAAACGTGAAGGGCACGAGGTCATCGGCATGTTTATGCGCAACTGGCACAATGCCGATGTAACCATCAACAATGAGTGCCCCTGGATCGACGACAGCAACGATGCCATGCTGGTAGCCGAAAAACTAGGCATACCCTTTCAAGTTATTGACCTTAGCGAGGCTTATCATCAGCGCATTGTTGCCTACATGTTTTCGGAATACGCGGCAGGACGCACGCCTAACCCAGATGTGCTGTGCAACCGGGAAATTAAATTTGATGTATTCCTACAGGCTGCACTCAAGCTGGGCGCTGATTTCGTTGCTACCGGACATTATTGCCGCAGGGAGGAAACCCTGGTAAACGGACAAAAGGTATACAGGCTGATGAGCGGCAAAGATGCCAATAAGGATCAGAGCTATTTCCTTTGTCAGGTAAAGCAGGAACAACTGGCCAAAGCGCTTTTCCCCATTGGCGGGCTTCAAAAATCGGAAGTACGAAGCCTTGCGGCTCAAGCCGAATTGCATACCGCCGAAAAAAAAGACTCCCAGGGTTTGTGTTTTGTGGGCAAAGTGAAGCTGCCGGTATTTCTGCAACAGCAACTTGAACCCAAAATGGGTAAGGTGGTGGAAATACCTGTTCATCATCCGAAAATCCATCGGCCCAATGTCAATACAACCGTTAAAGAACCCGTGCAATGGCAGGAAGCCGACGGTGTGGACATAGGAGAACACCAAGGCGCTCATTTTTTTACCATTGGACAGCGGAAGGGCTTGCAGATTGGCGGCATGGCAGAACCCCTTTTTGTCATCCAAACCGACACCCGGAAAAATCTGGTCTTCGCCGGTCAGGGTGCGGATCATCCGGCCTTGTACGCATCCGGATTGTTTATCAGCGCTCAGGATGTGCATTGGATTCGGGAAGACCTGGCCCTGCAGCCGGGGATGAACATGGAGGTTCTGCTGCGCATCCGCTACAGGCAAATACCCTTTAAGGCAACGCTTGTCCGCGTAGATGAAGGCATGTACATTCAATTTGCCGAGCCACAAAAAAGCGTCACTCCCGGGCAGTTCGCTGCCTGGTACTTAGGTGATGAATTGCTGGGCAGCGGAGCCATCTGCTGGTAGGCTCAAACCCTTATCAACTCAACCTCCTGACATTTCCATGACATTTCCATGACATTTTGTGGTTGAATTTTTTTGTATTTTCCCGCGCTGAAAGCCATATGAAAAGATTATTACTTCTTCTACTGGGGATTTTTGCCATGGGAAGTGCCAGGGCGCAGATATCCTCCAAGGGAACAGAATTTTTCTTCACTTTCTCTCAGATTGACCTTAATCCGGACAGTATGCTGGTGTTTGTAACCAGCGACGTAAGTACCACGTTTACCATAGAGAATCCGAGGGTTACGGGAACATTGAAGAACTATTCTGTAACTGCAAATAAGATTACCAGGATCAATATGCCGATTTCGAACTTCTACCTTACCGGTTCGGAAACGGTGCAGAACCTGGGATGCAGGGTTAAATCAAAAGATCCTGTATATGTTTATCTTCTGAATCTTAAGGAGTTCCGAACATCTGGAACCTTCGTACTTCCTGTTGCAGCACTGCCCTACAACACCGAGTTTATTGTTTCCAGTTACACGCCAACGTACAGAACGAACACGACCGGTACGCCACAGTTTTCCCAATCCCAGTTCGCCATTATTGCCATTGATGACAACACGCCTATCGAGATTATCCCAAAGGTAAGGACCGACAAGAATAAAACTGCCGGTACGCCTTTCTACATTACCTTGTCTCGGGGACAGGTGTACCAGGTTCAAAGCCACATTAATGATGGTAGCACAGCAAATCCACCTACAGCATCCGGTGATCTTAGCGGCACCATCGTGAGGGTGCGCAATGCCTGTAAACGAATCAACGTGTTCTCCGGGGCTGAAAGCGTCATTCTTCCCTCGGCATCCTGCCAGGGGCGGGAGCATTTGTGGGGGCAGTTATATCCTTCCAACGTATGGGGTACGAAATACTTCATCAGTCCATTTGTTTCCAGCAGAAACGGTTACCTCTACCGCGTATATCCCTTACAGGACAACACGACCATTTCGGTGGGCGGAGTATCCGTTGGGTCATTTAACCGCAATACCTGGTATCAGGAAAACGTGGCAACGGAAGCTGCACGCTGCATCACCGCGAACAAACCGGTCATGGTGGCGCAGTACATGAAAGGGAACAATTGCAGTGGCCTGAACGATGGCGACCCTGCCATGGTGATGATACCGGCCAGTGACCAGATAGTGCGCAGCGCAGTTGTAGGTACGGCCAATACCCGAAACCTAACCGATCACTATGTAAACATTATTGTTGACCAAAAATTTAAAAGCCGGGTAAAACTCAACGGTGCTGCTGTGTCAGCGGGGAGTTTTATCAATTCCTGCAACAACATGTGCTATGCGCAAATCAAGCTGGCATATTATGGTTCCCATACCCTTTCCTGCGACAGCGGATTCCAGGTAATGACCTACGGCTTCGGAAACTACGAAAGCTATGCCTACTATTCGGGTGCCAACTTCGAAGATTTGCGGTATGATATTACGCTGATTCAGAAAAGCCGTTGTCCCAGCTATCCGGTTACCTTCATAGGTTCAGGCACCAATGCGCTGGGCTATACCTGGTACTTCGGCGATGGCGGCAAGGATACCGGTTCTAAAGTCACCTATCGCTACGCCAAGCCGGGCAGCTATATAGCCAGGATGGTGGTGAAAGTGCCGGGTGTTTGCGGCGCCTTTGACAGCGTGGTGCGCACCAAGGTGGTGGATGTGTTCCCCGGTCCATCGCCGAACCTTCCAGATACTTTGCTGGTGTGTGCCGATACCTTAAAACTTACGCTGGATGCTGGATTCAGCACCAAATTCCTCTATAAATGGCAGGACAGCAGCAGCAAACAAACCTACCCGGTTACCAAACCGGGCAAATACTGGCTGCGCGTGCGCGATACGTCTACCAATTGTACTGTTTTTGATTCAACCCGAATTGTTTATGCCAATAAACTAAAAGCAGCTTATGCTGCTGACAGTACCCTACCATGCTTCGGCAATAACTTCTTCTCCCTGAGGGATTCAAGTAAGCTGAGTGGTGATAAGATTACCAGCTTCCGGTGGACGGTAAAATATCCTTCAAAAGATTCCATCCTCTCCACGGAAAAAATCAAGGTTTCCTTTAAGAATACCGGCAATTACATCCTGAAATACTCCGTTAAAACCCAAAAAGGATGTACCGATAGTACCAGCGGAATACTCACTGTTTATGATCGTCCAACGGCGGTATTTACCGTAGACACCAACAGGCGATGCCAGGGAGCGCCATTCAAGTTTACTGCTTCTTCCACCACTCCGGCAGGCAGCATCCGCTCCTACAACTGGCAATGGGGTGATGGTAATATTGGAAGCGGCCCTGCTCCCTCCAAGTTTTACAACGTACATGATACATTCTCGGTGAGGCATATTGTGATTACCAGCTTTGGTTGTCGCGACACCATGGACTCCTCCGTGGTGGTTCTGCCCAAGCCAGTGATGAAGTACACCACGAGTGATACTGCCCTGTGTTTGCGCGGAAACAAGTTCACCTTTATCAATAAATCCACGATTCCGCTGGGCACTTATCTGTTCGACTGGAGCTTCCCGGGACAGAGTTATATCAATACAGATACCATCCGCAGGGTATTTGCCAATGCGGGCTCGGTGAACTTTACCCTGACCGGAACCTCTGATGTGGGCTGCCGCGACTCCGTGCGCGGAACCATTCAGGTATTTACTCATCCTACGGCACGCATCAACCTCACTCCCGGCGCAAGCTGCATCAATGGGCCGGCTTTCCGCATCAAGGACAGCAGCGCCATTACCACGGGAACGCTTAAATCAAGGAGTTGGACATTGGGCGACGGAAACACGGATACCTCCACCTTAATCAGGAGCAAGCGCTACAGCGCCGCCGGGGTATATACCATCACCTTGATTTCCAGTTCCAACAAAAACTGCAGGGATACAACCACAGCGAAAGCTACCGTTTATGCCAAGCCCAATGCCGATTTCAGCATCAGCAAGAGCGCACAATGCGTAGCTAAAAACCGATTTACCTTCACAGGCACCGGAACATACCTGCAACGTCTGTGGTCATTCGGAGACAATACGTTCGATACCGGCATGGTGCGGACCAAGAGCTATGCTGATACCGGAACTTATAACATACGCAGCATTGCCCGCAATGCCAACGGCTGTCTGGATACCATAACGAAGCAGGTAAAAGTACTTCCGGCTCCGACTGCCTTCTTCAGTTCATCACCTGACAGTACCTGTCTTGGCAATACCACACGATTCACCAATGGTTCCTATTTCAATGGTGGTGCCATTTCAGGATACTCTTGGGATTTTGGAGATGGCACAACTGCCGGAAATACAACTAACCCCTCTAAAAAATACCTGACTTATGGAAGATTCAAGGTGCGCCTGGCTGCCTTGGGATCTAATGGCTGTAATGATACCATCTTTAAGAATGTACGCATCTACGACAAACCTGTAGCTGCCTATACCGTGAACGACAGCACCCAGTGCTTTGATGGGCATTCCTTTGTATTCACCAACAATTCAACGGTGCGTGAAGGCTCGATCACCGTGTACAACTGGGATTTGGACCAAGGTGTAACCTCTGCGCTAAGAAACCCTGCAAACCGGAACTTCAGTGCCATTGGCAGCTACCGCAGCTCCTTGGTAATCAGCACCAACTTTGGTTGCAGCGATACCGCCAATATGGGTCTGTATGTATACCCAAGTCCTACCATCAGCTTCACCGCTGATACGGCCTGTCAGGGCGATGAATTCTTCTTCACAGGAAACGCCTCGGTGGTTCCCGGCAGCATACAATCCTATGCCTGGACCTTCGGCGACGGTGGTACATCCACCACGCAGAACCCCACCTATAAATACAAGAACAGTGGCACCTTCACCGTTAGCTTCAGCGCCGTTTCCGACCAGGGTTGTTCAACAGTACTCAGTGTGCCTGGTGCGGCCCTCTCCCTGGTGAAGCCGGTTGCCGACTTCGGCAGCAGCCACCTTGGTTCACGAGGATTTGAAAGTGATTACCAGTTTGCAGACCGCAGCAACGGCGCTACAGACTGGCTCTGGACTTTTGGTGATGGACAAAGTACCACCACCCAAAATCCTAAGATTACCTTTAACGATACCGGCAGAATGAGGGTTGAACTGTTTGTGACAAATACAGATGGCTGCAGCGATACCAGCGTGAAGTTCCTGCTCCTGAAACCGGAATTGATGTGGTGGGTTCCTAATGCCTTTACTCCAAACCGCGATACTAAAAACGAAGTTTGGGGACCCGTTGGCCTTTCCGGAACCATCAGCTACCACATGCAGTTGTTTAACCGCTGGGGTGAACTGATTTGGGATAATAAGAACCCGAATATGGGATGGGATGGTACCTACAAGGGTACTCCCGTGCAGGAAGGTGTTTACCCCTGGACCGTTTGGCTTCGCTATATTGACGGAAGATTCTACAGCTTCAGGGGTACCGTTACCATAATGCGGTAAGCCATCCTGAAACTATCAATAAAAAACCCGGCACATGGCCGGGTTTTTTATTGATTATGGATGTTGTTTAGCTATTCCTTGGGCACGAGAGAAATCTTATCCCAGGTAAGCCTTCAGGATTTTACTCTTACTGCTTTTGCGAAGCCGGCGCAATGCCTTCTCCTTAATCTGGCGGACGCGCTCTCTGGTAAGTCCTACCTTTTCACTAATGTCTTCCAGTGTATGGGCCGGTCCACCGTCCAAACCGTAGTAATACTTCAATACGTCGCGCTCTTTGTCGCTGAGGGTATTGATAACCCTGCTGATTTCCTTCTGCAGGGATTCGTTAATCAAAGGAGTATCTGGATCGGGCTCGTCGTTTTGGTCAAGCACGCCGAGCAGGGTATTGTCTTCCCCTTCAGTAAGGGGCGCGTCAATGCTCAGGTGGCGGCCGGAAGAACGCAAGGCATTTTCCACCTCTGTAACCGGTATTTGCAATGCTTCTGCAATTTCTTCAGGCGTTGGCTCACGTTCCAGCTCTTGTTCCAGCTTAGAGGCTGCCTGTGTGATGCGGCCAATGCTTCCTACCTTGTTCAGGGGAAGACGTACAATACGGCTCTGGTCGGCCAAGGCCTGCAGGATGCTTTGACGAATCCACCATACGGCATAAGAAATAAACTTAAACCCTCGGGTTTCATCAAAACGTTTAGCCGCTTTAATCAGACCCAGGTTGCCTTCATTAATCAGGTCACCAAGGGTAAGCCCCTGGTTTTGATATTGCTTGGAAACAGAAACCACAAAGCGCAGGTTGGCGTTTACCAGTTTTTCCAGCGCAGCCTGATCGCCTTCGCGGATGCGGCGGGCAAGCTCCACCTCTTCCTGGGCATCAATCATCGGTACTTTGGAAATTTCGTTGAGGTACTTGTCTAACGACTTGTTCTCACGATTGGTAAACTGTTTGCTGATTTTTAGTTGTCTCATGCGCTGATATTTCTACTGTAACTACTGATTTGTCTTGAAGGATGCACAGACTCCGTAGAATCTGCAAATTTAGGTAAAAACAGCGCTCAGAAGAAAATGTTTGCCATGCGGAAGGTGATAAAACTGGCACCATACGCAAGCAGTGTCATAGTAAGCAATTGAATCATCGGCCATTTCCACGATCCGGTTTCTCGCCGAACCACGGCAAGGGTGCTCATGCATTGCAGGGCGAAGGCATAAAAAACCAGCAGGCTAAGCGCAAAAGGCACGCCGTAGCGGGGCTTTCCGCTGGCAGGGTTTATTTCTCCGGCCATTTTTTCCTTGATGCTCTGCTGTTCTTCATTGCCCACAGCGTAGATGGTGCTCATGGTGCCTACAAACACCTCCCGTGCAGCAAACGAGGTAATCAGGGCAATGCCTGTTTTCCAGTCAAAGCCCAGGGGCGCTATGGCCGGTTCAATGCTCTTTCCGAGTATTCCCGCATAGCTGTGTTCGAGCTTGGCTGCAGCTTTATATTGGTTAGCAGTGCCGGCATTCATGCCGCTTTGAATGGCATGAGCTTCGGCCTTCAGTGCAGCCTGTTCCATAGCGTTTCCGGGCCCGAAGGAGGCCAGAAGCCACAGCACCACCGAGATGATCAGGATGATGCTGCCCGCCTGCCATACAAAAGCTTTACAGCGTTGGTACATCCCCTGAAGGATGTTGGCCAGACGCGGCCACTGGTAATCAGGCAACTCCATGATGAACCCTGAATTTCCGCGCTGACGGATAAAAAGGCTGGCAAGAAAAGCCACCACAATAGCCGTAATGGCACCGAGCAGATAAATGGCCGTGAGCAGCAGTCCACGTGCATCAAAGATGCCTATGCTCAAGTCTTCCGGAACAGCTAGCGATATAAGCAATACGTAAACGGGCAGCCTTGCGCTGCAACTCATCAGAGGCGTAACGAATATGGTAATCAGGCGGTCCTTTACATTGGGAATTGTTCGTGCAGCCATAATGCTGGGGATGGCACAGGCCATACCGCCAACTAATGGAATCACGGAACGCCCGTTCAGGCCTGCTTTGCGCATCAATTGGTCTGTGATGAAGCTGGCCCTGGGCATATAGCCACTGTCTTCAAGGATGGAAAGGAACAGAAACAGCAGCGCTATCTGCGGAATAAATACCAGCACGCCGGAAAGTCCGGGAATGATACCTCCGCTGACCAATCCGTTGAAGAAGCCTTTTGGCATCTGTTCGGAAAGGTAATTGCCTAATGCCGCCATACCGTCTTCAATCCAGCCCATGGGCGCCTCGGCCAGATAGAACACCGACTGGAAGATCAGGTACAGAATAAAGAACAGGAGCACAAAGCCCCATATCCGGTGTGTGAACAAACGATCCAGGCTGCGGGTAGCCGAGCGTTTCGCAGGGGCATTCCGCGTGATGACCGCATCCACAATTTTGCCGATGAAGGCAAAGCGCCTCACCGTATCGGCTTTTCTCTGCTCCGGCTGAATAAGTTCATGGCCAGCCAGATAATTCCTGAGCTTGGCCATAGCCTGTTCGGGGCTTATCGCATCGGCGGTGCTGGCCCAGGAACTGGTGGTTTTCGCCGCTGCCGCCTCCAGGTTGGCTATGCCTTCACCGGTGCGCGGATTTACGGGGACAACCAATACCCCCAAGTTCAGGGAAAGCGCTTCTATGCTGATGTCCAATCCCTTTAGCGCGGCCATATCCATCATACTCAAAGCCAGCACCATCGGGATGCCCAGTTCTGCCATTTCAGCAAACATGAGCAGATGGCGGCGCAGGTTGGTGGCATCAGCCACATAGACAATCAGGTCAGGGGTCTGACTTTCAGAAGCCAGCACCATGGCCACTTCAGCTTCATCGGCGCTGGAGGGAAACAGGCTGTAAGATCCGGGAAGATCTACCAGGTGACAGCGTTTCCCCGACAGGTTCCAGCTTCCTGCGCGGCGTTCCACCGTTGTTCCCGGAAGGTTGCTTGTTTTTTGACGCAGCCCCGTGAGGCGATTAAACAGCGTACTCTTGCCTGTATTGGGATTGCCCGCAAGAACGATATAACGCATGCTGCCCTCAGTCATTTGATTTAATCACCTCCAATAGCTGCGCTTCTTCCCGACGCATGCTCAACAAATAGCCGTCGCCGATGGCGAAGGCCAGGGGATTGCCCATGGGGGCCCTGAACAGCAGTTGAATGCTCACACCGGGCAAGCAGCCCATCTCTGCAAGCCTCGCCGCCACTGGCCCGTTTGCCGCTGAGGTTATCAGGGCCGTTTCTCCTAAGCCAAGGTCCGCTGCTGTCATGATGCAGCGGCAAATTTAGACCTGCTGCCCCACAAAATTCATGAGCAATCGCAGTTCCCGATATTCTCGCATATGGACTTGTATGTGCTTATGCCTTGGCTAAATTCGCATGACTAATTCAAGTATGGGTATCAAAACCATGGCGGAATACGCGGCCGAGGGCCGCAGCCCGGAAGTGCTTTTCTGGGTAGGATGCGCAGGCAGCTTCGACGAAAGAGCACAAAGGGTTTCCAAAGCATTTTCCAAAATCCTGGAAGCCGCGCACATAGAATTTGCCATCCTGGGCGCTGAAGAAAGTTGCACCGGCGACCCCGCAAAGCGCGCTGGCAATGAATTTCTGTTCCAGATGATGGCCATGAATAACATTGCCGTGATGAACGGATACGGCGTGAAGCGCATCGTAACCACCTGCCCTCACTGTTTCAACACGCTGAAAAATGAATACCCGCAACTGGGCGGAACCTATGAGGTAATGCACCATACAAGCTTCATCAATGAACTGTTTGAAACCGGCAAACTGAAGGTGGAAGGCGGTGCATTTAAAGGTAGTAAAATTGTATATCACGACAGTTGTTACCTGGGCCGCGGAAACAACATCTATGAGGCTCCTCGTATGGTTATTGAACGCCTCGACGCAGACCTGAAAGAAATGAAACGCTGCCGCACCAACGGCTTGTGCTGCGGGGCCGGCGGTGCCCAAATGTTCAAGGAAGCTGAACACGGAAATAAAGAAATTAATATCGAACGCAGCGAAGAAGCGCTCATCAACAACCCGGACGTGATTGCCGTAAACTGCCCCTTCTGCATGACGATGCTCCGCGATGGTGTGAAGCACGCCGGCCAGGAAGAGAAAGTAGAAGTGCTGGATATTGCTGAACTGGTCAGCCGCGCCGGCAATTTATGATGCAACTCCGGCACCTCCCCCCCCATGCGCGCCTGTGGTTGTTCCTTGCAGATACTGCTTTGTCCGCAGCCCAGCAGGAAGACCTGAACATTCAGCTCACCGCCTTCACGGCAACTTGGAAATCACATGGCAACAGCTTGTCCGCAGGTTTTGACATCCAGCACAGCCAGCTCATTGTCATTGCCGTTGACCAGCAGGCTGAAGCACCATCGGGTTGCAGTATTGACAAAGCCTTCCGCCTCTTGCAGGATTTTGGTTTTGCCCATAAAATTGATTTCTTTAACCGCCTGCTGGTTCCTGTTGAAACGGCCGACGGCCTGCTTGTGGTTCACCGAAGCGCGCTGCCTGCCATGATTTCCAACGGCCAGCTTAGCTTGGAACAATCCTACTACGACCTTACCATTACGCGACTCGATGCACTCGAAACTTCGTTCAAAAAGCCGCTGAACCAGGGTTGGGTAATGAACGTTATAAACATATGAAACGCAGCCCGCTGTTTACCCTGTTCCTCACTATATTCATTGACCTGCTGGGCTTTGGTATCGTTATTCCCATACTGCCGGTATTTTCTAAAGAGCTGGCGATTCAATCGGGGATCTCCTGGGATGCAGACATCCTTACCGGGGTGGTAGCGGCCAGTTACAGCCTGATGCAATTTGTATTTGCACCTATTTGGGGAAACATCAGCGACCACCGAGGCCGGAGGCCCATCATCCTTGGCTCCGTGTTGGTTACTTCGCTGGGTTATTTTCTCCTGGGGTTCAGCAACAGTTTTTGGTTGCTCCTGCTCGCACGGCTCATTTCCGGTATAGGCAGCGCCAACATCTCTGCGGCACAAGCCTACATTGCAGACATTACCCCACCACACGAACGCGCTAAACGCATGGGCCTCATTGGCGCAGCATTCGGACTAGGCTTTGTATTCGGACCGCCGATAGGTGGTTGGTTGGCTAAAGCCGGTGGCATGCACTACATAGGAATCACCACCGGTGTACTATGCCTGATTAACTTTATCCTTGCCTGGTTTACCCTGCCTGAATCGCTCACGGACCGCACACGCGACCGCAAGCCATGGTTCCAGTCTTTCCAGGCCATCGGCACTTCACTCAGGCATCCGCTCATAGGAGCCCTCTTCCTTATCAACTTTATATTCATCGTTGCCTTCAGCATGATGCAAACCAATGCCAGCCTGCTGTGGAAGGAACAATTTGGCCTCAACAATGCACAATCCGGCAACCTGTTTGGTTTTATCGGTTTGTGCAGCGCCGTAATTCAAGGTTTGCTGATTGGCCGTTTCACCCGTTGGATGGGGGCTCCGAAACTGCTCATGCTCGGCATCATGTTCCTTACCCTGGGCATCTTGGGTATTCCATTTCCGCCGGATTCCTGGTTCTTCCTGCTCACCGCAGTTTGCCTGCTGTGTATTGCACTGGGAAATGGCATGATCATGCCCTCGGTAAATGCCCTCATTTCGTTAAACACCGACGCCAATGCACAGGGCAAGACTCTGGGTGCCCTGCAAAGCACAGGAGCACTGGCCCGGGGCATAGGCCCCCTTCTGGCCGGGTTTCTTTACAGTGTTGATTTTCATTTTCCATATACCGGAGCGGCATTACTGCTCATAGTCAGCCTAGGCCTGGCATGGAAACTGAGCAAATCGGGCCTGGGAAATGCCAAGCCTCAGGGAACAGGATCGTAGCCACTCCCGCCCCAGGGATGGCAACGGCCTATCCGGCGCAGGGCCAGTTTTAGTCCTTTCCAGGGACCGTGCTTCTTCAGGGCTTCAACAGCATACTGTGAACAGGTAGGCGTATATCGACAGGAAGGCGGTATCATAGGTGAAATCATGCGTTGATACACCCGAACAAAAAAGATCAATAATTTAATTAGTGCGCTTCTGAACATCTGCCATGAATTTATCCAGTAATCGAAGATATAGCGGATGCAACTGATGGTAGGCCACTTGCTCGTCTCCGTGATACATCAGGGCCATGTTGATATGCAACCCTTGTTCGGAAAGGCGGTCATAAAGCACATCCTTGTTCAGGCGATAAAGCTCTCTCATCACACGACGTATGCGGTTGCGGGTGACGGCCTTGCGGTATTTCCGGGAAGAGACAATGAAAACCACCCTGAGCGGTAAATCAGGCTTACCGCTTGCTGTCCAGTTTATTCTAAAGGGGAAGTGACTAACCGAGCATGGCTTTTGAAACAAAGCGGAAATATGCTTTGAGCCCCTGAGCCGTTCATCCCTGCGCAGTGTTGCCTTGCGCATGGTTCAGCGTGGCCTGAATTAGCCTTTATGCCCGCGCTCGTCAGAAACGCTGAGCTTGTGGCGACCTCTTGCGCGGCGAGCTGCCAGAATCTTTCTGCCGTTGGCGGTGCTCATCCGGGTGCGAAAACCGTGTTTATTGCGGCGCTTGCGGTTGCTGGGATTATAGGTTGGTTGCATGGCTGACCGGTATTTTAAAAGGATTGCAAAGATAGCAGGAATCCCATTCAGGCGCAAGTGCTTGACGAAAACAGTATTTTATTCTTTAAGGAGCAGGGTTTTACCTCCGTTCAGGATGAGTCGATCTTCGTAAGCAGCCGCAAGGAACTTCCTGTTTACGCAGTATCTTTTGCCTACAACAAACCCAAGTGGGGCAAGCAGTTGGGCGTAAGCATCGATATGTTTGTCGGAGTTGAGCAGACGGTTTCCTGTGGCAAACAGCAAGGTTGAAGGATTCATGGCTTCTACATAAATCAAGTCAGAAAGCGGCAACACGATTTGGATTCCGTTCTGCATCACGGGCAGCGCCTCAAAACGTAGTTTTAGCAGTAAAAGGGCTTCTTTCACCCTGCTGGCAGACGTGGCAGTGCTTTGCTTCTGCAGAAGCTTCAGCGCGGCAGACAGCTCCGCCGGATCTACCGGTTTATGCAAACAAGGAACCGCGGCAAATTGAAGCGCGCGCACACTGTACTCATCGTAGGCTGTGATGAAGATGGTTTTGAAATTCATCTCAGGCAGTTTTTCCAGCAGCTGGAAGGAGTCGCCATCCTTCAGGCTGATATCCAGAAAAACCAGCTCGGGCTGAGCTGCCGCAATCAGATCTGCACCAGCCTGAACATCGGCAGCTTCACCGGCAACTACCACCTCCGGGCATACCAGCTCCAGCAAAGCGTGTAACACCTGCCTGGATTTAGTTTCGTCATCTACGATGATGGCCTTCATGTTCGTGGTGCAGATTCATGGGAATATATATTGCCACCCTGGTGCCGCAGGCATTGCCCTGAGGGTCTTTCAGATCCATAATTTCAACAGACAGTTTATCCTTGAAACGCCGGTTCAGCATATCCAGCCTTTGGCGGGTAACGCTCATGCCTGTGCTCTCATGGCGGCTGCGGCGAAGGTTGTTCAGCGCTTTGGACTGTTCGCGGCCTATGCCATTGTCTTCTACCACACAATAAACATGGGTATCGGTTTGCTCCATGGCGATGCTCAGGTGAGGCTTTCCATCCTTCATGGGGGTGAGTCCGTGGAGAATGGCATTTTCCACGTAGGGTTGTATGATCATAGAGGGAATCATCACCTGAGCGCCGCGGAGGCCCTGATCCAGGGTGATGCTGTAGTCCAGGTTGCCATCCAGGCGCAACTTTTCAAGTTCAAGATAGGTTTCCAGCGACTGTAACTCCTGATCAAGTGGTATAAAGCTGAAGCGACTGTTTTGCAGTATCTGTCGCATCAGAGAGCTGAACTTAGCCAGATAGGCATATGCCTCTCCCGCACTTTTGTTCAGCACATAATATTGAATGCTGTTGATGGAGTTGAAGATGAAGTGCGGATTCATCTGTCCGCGAAGGGCTTTCAACTCTGTTTCAGCAAGGGTGAGCTGGTAGTTTCTTCGCAGCGCTGCCGTCCTGATGCGGAATGCCAGCAACAACAGGGTTACAAACAGCACCAGCATCAGGCATATGAACCACCATGTGCGCCAATAGGGTGGCAATATATGCACCTCAAGCAATGCATTTCCTGAAGACCATATTCCATCGTCGTTGCATGATTTCACCATAAAGGAATAGTTGCCCGGTGGCAGATTGGTGTAAGCTGCACTGCGGTTGTTGCCTGCTTCAATCCAGATTTCATCCAAACCTTCCAGCTTATACATAAATCGGTTTTGAGCGCTGTTTACAAAGCTTAGTCCTGTGAAATCTATCCGCAGGAAGTTTTGATTATGCCTGAGCACAATAGGCTTCCCAAGGTGGTAGAAGCTGTCAAAGGCAAATGGTTTTTCCATGACCCTCAGCGCCGTGATGGCTGTTTGTGGTGCCATGGCGTTGATGCGCAGGTCTTCCGGCCTGAAATAGTTGATGCCGTTGATGCCGCCAAACCAAAGGTTGCCGTTTCCTGTTTTCAGGTATGTGCCTTCGTTAAACTCAAGACTTTGCACCCTGGAGCTCTGGTTCAGGAATTGTACCATGCCGGTTTGGGGCGAATAAATCATGAGCCCCCGGTTAGACGACATCCACCAGTTGCCCCGGCGGTCGGTTAATACTCCGTACACCACATCATTACTCAACCCGTTGGCAGTAGTCAGCGACTGGATGTTGCCATCCTTCCGGTTCAATACGTTCAAACCGCCACCATAGGTTCCCAGCAGCAGGGTATCCGGTCCCAGCGGTACCACGCACATGATGTTGTTGCTGTTCAATCCTTTTTTAGATTCCGGATTTTGGCTGATGCGCTCCAGCACCCTGCCTTCGGTATCGACAACCAGCAGCCCATGTCCGAAGGTGGCGCACAGCAGTTGTTTCCGCCGGGCATCGTAGCGCACTTCCATCAGCTGATAATCGGGCAGGTTAGGCTGATTGCGCAGCGAGCCAGGCATGATGTCGTAATGGAACAAGTTGTTGTTGTCAGGCTGATACTTCCACAATCCTGCTGTGGTGCCCAGCCACAAGCGACCTTGCCCGTCTTCGGTGATGCTCTTCACCTGCAAGTCCTGCAGGGTATATCCTTCACGGGTTTTCACTTCCGCCTTAACAAACCTTCGCGATTCAGGAAAGAAGCGGAACAGGCCGTCGTTGCCGGCACCCACCCAATAGCGCCCTGCTGCATCGCGGTATATGGAACGAACCGAGTTGGACGGGAGCCCACGGGTGTTTCCGGAGCCATAGTGCACGATGTTGCCCTGGGGCAGCACCTTGTTGATGCCTCCATCCAGGCTGCCGCACCAGACACTTCCATCCACATCTTCAAACAACCCGTAGGTATTGCCGGTAGAAAGCGAATTGGGGTCACCGGGAATATGGCGCAAGAGCCCATATTGTTGGTTCAGCGGTTTAAATACGCTCAGTCCGCTGAGGGTTCCAATCCACACGTTGCCCTCGCGGTCTTCTTCCAGGCACAATACCGAGTTATTGACAAGACTTTCCCTATTGAAGGCGTTGTGCATGCAGGAAACAGGTTGTGTGAGTTCGGAACCTTTAATGCTGAAACGCTGTATTCCGTTGAAATAGTTGTTTGCGCACCACAGGTAGCCTTTGGAATCGACCTTCATGGCGATGATGTTTCGAAACAGCTGCTCACTGCCTGGTGTATTGATGCTGCGCACCATGCCCCGGTCAATCCATTGCAGGCCTTCAGCGGCGGTGGCAGCAAAAACACTGCCGCCCTGGAAGGCCAGCGCCAGCACGGTGCTGCCCTGTAACCAAGAGGCCTGCACGCGTTCCGGGCTGGCCGGATTTAGCACCCTGATGCCGCCTTGTCCGCCGAGCCACAGCATGCCGTCGGGAGCAAAACCCATGCAGTAGGGCATGAAGGTGCTGTCGTTTGGCAGCAGGGGTATGGGATTGATTTGCGGCAATTTGGTGGCTGCCAACCAGGCACCGCCCTGCTGCAGCAGCCAGCATACGTAGCCTGAGGTATCAGCCTTGATGCTCAGGATGGGCACTTGCGCAGGATTGAATCCCTTCAGTGCAGGGTCTCGCAGGAAGCCTGCATTCCGTGGGTCGTATAAGGTAATACTGCCATCGTTCGCACCTATCCAGATGCGGTGAAGTCGGTCTTCGGCAAGTGCCGTAAGATAGTTGTCTTGTAAGCCTGTATTCGCTTGCGGACGGCTTCGGAAAACGGTGAAGTTGTGGCCATCGTAGCGGTTCAACCCTTCTGCCGTGGCAATCCATACAAAACCGTCGGACGACTGCATGATGTCAAGCACGGTACTGGCCGACAATCCCCGATCTACCGAGTAATTGTCAAAGCGCAGCTGCGCTGAACTGCTGCCCGTGCTGAGCAACAAGCACAGGATCAGGATGGCCGGGCGGCAGTATATCATAGCTTGGTGAGTGTGGCCATAAATGCTTCCTTGCGGCGCTTGCTCACATCTACGGTATGGCCGTTGGACATCACCACGTAGCCGCCTTCTCCCCGCACATAACGGCGCATCTCATTCAGGTTGATCAGGTAGCTCTTGTGCACCCTGAAAAAGCCCCGCTGCAACAACAGGTTTTCAAACTCACCGATGTTCTTTGATACAGTAACCTTTTCGTTCTCCTTCATGAAGAAATAGGTATAGGCACCGTCGCCCTTGCAGTATAAAAGATCGCGCAATTTGACAAAAATGAACCCCTCGCTGCTGCTCAGGGCTATCTGCTCATCACCCTGACTGCGCCAGTTTCGGATGAGTACCTCATAGCGTTTTTCGGCACTGGCAATTTTTCTTTTTTCAGCCACCTTGCGCACCGCATCGCGCAATTGGGTAAGGTCTATGGGCTTTAGCAGGTAATCGGTAGCGTCAGAGCGGAAAGCACGCGATGCATAATGCTCATAACCCGTGGTAAATACCAGTTCAGGTCCGTCGTCGGGCAATTGCTCGACCAGGTCGAAGCCACTTTCCCCATCCAGTTCCACATCGAGGAACAGTACATCCGGCTTTAGGCTGCGCACCATTTCCAGTCCTTCTCCCGGAGTTCCGGCCATGCCCATCACCTCCACCTCTCCCACAAACTCCCTCAACAGCGCTTCAAGCGCATGCCGGCTTGCCGTTTCGTCATCTACAATTACTGCCTTAATCATAATGTTGTGTGTTTCGTAAGTTTTAATATTAATCCTTTTGAAGATTCAGTATAAGACACCTGATTACCGAACAACTGCAGCCGCTCATCCAGCAGCATCATGCGCTGACGCTGCTCGCTGTTTAATGAAAGCGCTGCAAACGCAGGCATGGCCTTGTCCGCCTGCACCTGTACCTGTACATATCCATCTCTGGTGTCTGTGGTTATCTTCAGCACCATTGCAGCCTCTGCGCGCAAGGCCCGGAACAACTGACGTTCCAGCATAGGAATACATATAAAAGATGGCACAAGGAAAGAGGATTTAATTTCTTCCATTTCGATGCTGCACTCCGGACGGTATCTCAAGTTTTCCAAATCTGCATAAACAACCATAGAAGCCTGTTCATCCAACCACGCTGCATTGGGTGCCTGGCATAGCGAACTCAGCTTGCGCAGGTATCCGGAAAAAAGGTTCAGGATGTACAATCCCTGTTCGCGCTCGTGCCTGAGCAGGGCGTGCTGCATGGCCGCAAGTCCATTGAACACAGCATGTGAAGCCGTGTAGGTTCGCAGCAGTTGCAAGGTATTCAGCTCCAGTCCGGCCAGGTACGCTTCCATGTTCAAAAGGGAAGGTACGGCAGCCGCACAACTCGTACAAAAGGAAAATAATAAACGGTTGAAAAACAAACACCAGCGGCGTCTGTGGGCAATAATCGTTTAGAGGTTCAACACACGCTCCAGCGGATTCTTACCGTCGAGCATCTGCTCCGGGTGTTCGAGCAGCGTTTTAACCCGGTAGAGGAAGCTCACGCTTTCCCTGCCATCAATAATTCGATGATCATAGCTCAGCGCAACATACATGATGGGGCGAATTACCACCTGGCCGTTTTCTACCACCGGGCGTTCCACAATGTTATGCATGCCCAGGATACCGCTTTGCGGAGGGTTGATGATGGGCGTACTCATCATGCTGCCAAACACACCGCCGTTGGTGATGGTAAAGGTGCCGCCGCTCATCTCGTCGATGGTGAGTTTATTGTCGCGTGCTTTCCCTGCCAGGCGTTTTACTTCTTTTTCAATATCGGCAAGGCTAAGTTGTTCCGCATTGCGTATTACAGGCACCACCAATCCTTTAGGGGCAGAAACAGCAATGGATACGTCGCAGAAATCGTGATATATAATTTCATCTCCTTCAATGCTGGCATTCACTGCCGGCCACTCTTTCAGGGCGATGCATACCGCACGGGTGAAGAAGCTCATAAAGCCCAGCCCGATGCCGTGTTTTTCTTCGAAAGTCTTTTTGTATTTATTGCGCAAATCCATCACCGGCTTCATGTTCACCTCATTGAAGGTGGTGAGCATGGCGGTTTCGTTTTTAGCGGCCACCAGTCGTTTGCTGATGGTTTTGCGCAGGTTGGTCATTTTCTCCCGCTTTTCGGTGCGTGCACCTACGGCAGGAGTATTTCCACTCACCATACCGTGCTGCACGATGGCTTCCAGCACATCCAGCTTGGTGATGCGTCCATTGCCTCCGCTTCCTTTCACCAGTGAAAGGGGAAGACCATATTGTTCCAGCAGCTGCATGGCCACCGGTGATATTTTCACATCTGAGGGGATGGTTGCAGCTTCCGTCTTTGCCGCAGGAGCTTCTGCCGGTTTAGCTTCCACAGGTTTGGAGGATGGCGCCTTTGCTTCCTCTTGCCTGGGGGCGGGGGCGGCTCCTTCCGGACGCTTGGCTTCGGTATTCAATACCGCCACCACCGAACCCACCGCGATGGTGTCGCCCGGCTGGCCAATAAGCTTTTCAATGATGCCAGCAGCGGTGGCGTTCACCTCAAAGGTGGCTTTATCGCTTTCAAACTCTGCTATGGGATCATCCATCTCCACCCATTCGCCTTCTTTCTTCAGCCAACTGGATATGGTTACTTCACTGATGCTCTCGCCCGGAGAGGGGACGGTGATTTCTATTGCCATAAGCGATAACGCCGGCAAATGTACGGATTATGCCTCAACCTTGCTTGTTCGGCCGTGATGCCCTTATGGCCCTTCGTTTAACGCCCGGAACTTTCTTTTAAGCCGCTCCGGTTGTATTTTGCAGACACGGTTTATGATGTTTTTATTTTATGTTGATGAAAGAAGATTGGATTCACTGGATATGGGCCAGCGGCTCTTTTCGTAGCTACGGCCTGAGCACCTGTGAGGGTATTCCTTTGGAGCTATTCCGTCGCGGATATGCTCATCGCGATGCCGGACCGGATTTTCCGGAATGTGCGCTGCGCCTGGGAAGCACCACCTGGGCAGGCAGCGTGGAACTCCATGTGCGCGCATCCGACTGGAACAGGCATGGCCACCAGCATGACGCGGCGTACAACAACGTAATCCTGCACGTAGTCTGGGAATGGGATGCTGACGTGTTTCGCGAGGATGGCTCAGCCGTTCCGTGCCTGGAACTGAAACCTTTGGTGGACAACGCCGTACTTGAGCGTTTGGAACAGCTGCACAGCAATACGGCATGGCTGGCCTGCTCCGGAATGCTGGGCCGCATGCCCCGGGAAGTGGTAAACGACCTGCGCGAACAGGCCTTTTTGCGTCGGATGGAACAAAAAAGTAACCCCCTGCTTACCCTGGCACGGCAAACCGGCTTCAACTGGGAACAGGTGCTTTACCTAACACTGGCCGAAAACTTCGGCTTCCGCACCAACCGATACGCCTTTGCCCAACTGGCAGAAAGCCTGGATATACGCATCCTGCTGCGGCACAGGCACCATCCCTTCCAGATGGAAGCCCTGCTGTTCGGACAAAGCGGCCTGCTGCAAGGACATAAAGACGATTACGCACAATTGCTGATGAAGGAGTACGTGTTTCTGAGGCAGAAATACCAATTAGAACCGCTCCAGGCCGCCGCATGGAAATTTATGCGCATGCGCCCGCTCAACTTCCCAACCCTGCGCATTGCCCAATTCGCCGCCTTGCTGCAGCATCACGAACGCCTGTTCGACCGCATCCTCATGCACAGGAATGCCGAGGAGTTGATGCAACTGTTGGAAGTAGAAGCTGGCGGCTATTGGGAACACCATTACCGTTTCGGCCTGCCTTCTGCCCCGGGAAATAAGAAACTGGGTGCCGATGCGGCGCTGAAC
>CANHRE010000036.1 GCA_947463095.1 Flavobacteriales bacterium
AGCGCTCCGAAGGTGAACTGAATTTGGAGTGGGCCGCATCCGGTGGTTGTTGATGTTTTAAAGATGGATTTGGCATCAGGGCGCAGGGTGATTTTTTCTATAACAGAATCCTGGCAACCATGCTCAGAAACGCCAATAAGCTTGATGTTATAAGCAGTATCTTTCAGGTATTGCTCTCTGAAGGTGAAGGACGTATTGGTTTGAATGGATGTATCCTTCGCCGGGAAAAACCATTTGAACCTCATGATGGCGATAGAACCGGTGTCCATCGGCAATGACTTGTTGGTGAAGGAAACTGTTAAGGGCCTGCATCCAAAACTGGCACTGGGCGTGAAGCTTACCCTGGGATTAGGATATGCGAGCACCGGAGCATTGGCACTGTCCAAACAGCCGTGTTCTGAATAGGCATAAAGGGTGATGTAGTGCAGGGTATCCTTCGTTTTGCTTGCCGATAATGTTACCGAACTGTCCACAGAAAATGCGCGAAGCCCTGAGCGCAGGTGCCATTCGAACTTCATGATGCTGATGGATCCGGTATCATTGGGTATGGAATTGTTGGTGGTGTTCACATTCAGGGGACTGCAACCGGAAGATTTATCCAGAGAAAACCGCGCTGTCGGATTGGGATAAACCCTGATCGTTTTAGTGATGGAATCTCTGCAACCCCAGCTGTTTGTTCCTACCAGCTTTATGAAATGTACGGTATCTTTTGTTTTTGAAGCCACAAAGGGAAAGGACGTATCCTTTGCGGTGCTGCGACCATTTCTTCCAAATGACCATACAAACCTCATTGAATCAATCGGCTTGGAACCGTTGTGTTGCGAGGAATTGGTGAATGACGAAACCAGCGGCGCACAGCCGGCAGAGGTGCCAATGCTGAAATTAATGGTTGGCAGGGCATTGATGCGGATGTTCTTGACAATGGTGTCGCGGCAGCCGGCAACATTTTCCGCAATAAGCCGAACCGAATAGGTTTTGAGGCTGTCAAATTTTTTGACAACATCGGAGCGCGTGGTTTGGTTCAGGGTAGTACCATCGCCAAAATTCCAAAAGAATTTGGTGGCATCTGTGGAAGACGCGTGTTTAAGGGAGAATGAATTCCTGGGACAAACACCCTGAGCGGGTATGGTAAAATCAGCATCCGGCGGGCCGGAAACCTTAAACGTCTTCTTCAGTGAATCCCGCCCGCAGCTGTCGCTGGTATATAAAATCACCGTATAGGTACCGGTAGTAGGATAAACCACGGCATTGGGACTGGTCAATTTAGATGTTTGTCCGTTGCCAAAGTCCCATAAATATTGCAAGCCCAAGGCATTGCTGGCATCCGTTCTGTTGGTAAAGCGCACCGTTAATGGCGCACAGCCCACAGAGTTAATTAGGTCGAACGCTGGTGTTGTTTTCTTAAAAACCCTTACAAAAGTTGTATCAAACGAAGAACCACATCTATTTTTCGCTTCCAGCACAATGCGGTAGGGTGTTGACCGGGCAGTAGTATAGGTATAGGTTGGATTTTGCTGTGTGCTGGTGCCGGTAGTGAAGTTCCAATTGTAACTGATACCGGCGCCGGAGCTCTTGTTGTTAAACTTTACGGTGTAGGCTGCGCAGCCGGTATCGGATGACAAGAGGTCAAAATTAGCTTTTGGCGGGTCAACGATGTCCAGCAGGTATTTCGCTGTATCCTTACCACAGCCGTTGCTGTCAATCATCAACACATTATAAGACCCTTTTTTGGCGTATTTCTTATTTACCTGAGCCGTGGAGGTCGTCCAGCTGGTGGAGGTGCCATCACCCCATATCCAGCGGAAATATTTATAATCAGGGAACAGGCAATAGCGGTCAACATATTTCGGGCTGAACTGAAAATCCTTGGTAACATCGCAGTTATTGGGATTATTCAGGGCAATCATGGCACTGTCCTTTGCTGATGCCTGAACCGGATTCCATGTGGCAAAACTGGTACCACAGCCGTTTTTAGCCGTTACCTTTACAATGCCTGAACATACAAACTTAGTGTACGTATAGAACATGGTATCCTTGTACTTTTTGGCAGGCCATATCACCGTTTTTCCATCACCCATATCCCAGGTATACACCGTTGCCGAGGAGCTTTGGCTGGAATTATTAATAAAACGAATTTTCAGCGGTATGCAACCCTGGTTCTGGCCTGTAGCCGGGCCGATGATTCCCGCAACAGGCTGACGTTCGTTGGCTACTGATCCGAACAGGGTATCCGTACACAGTCCATTATCGTACATAACCAAGATGTTAAACACCCCCAGGCTGTCGTACTTATGCCAAACCGATTGGGTGCTTAACAATCGGGTACCCGTATTGTCCGCTTTCCCATCGCCCCATTTGATTCGGTAATTCCGAATGGTATCGCTGGGCTGAATTTTAACAGAAAAAGTATCCGGGATTCCAACGGTATATATGCAGTTATACCAGGTGGGGGTGAATGTTAAGGTCCCCGTTTGGTCTCTTACCTTTCGGGGACTAGGAGAGGATAGGGTGTATCTGGTAATCAGGGTATCACGACAACTACCCACCGAATCCCAGGCTATCATCATGAAATTATATACGTTTGGCGTATCCAAACGCATGGAGATACCTGCTTTCCCGGTTATGCGCGTTTTCAGCGCTCCATTTAGGTACCAGTAGTAGTGCGTCCTGTTTGATCCCGTGCCGGTAGAGGTGTTGGTAAAGGTGGCAATCCGCGGAAATCCACAATTACGGCTTACAGAATATGTATAACCGGCTTTAATCGTACTGCATTGGGCATAAAGACCCGATTTGCCTATAAAAAGTAGGCAAATAGCCAAATACAAGGCCTTGAATATGAGCTGTTTACGTCTCATGCTATAGAAGGCATTCAAACACAATGCTCAAAACTAAGTAAGCATTATCGTAAAATCAAGGTGCATAAAAAATTTTATTTGCTTGATTATCAACGAGTTAGGAATTTTGCTTGGTTACAATACCTCGCTTAAATAACCATAATGTTGAAAACTTGTGTCTAAATTGGCTTTTTATTTAACCTTCCCTGGGGTAAGAGGTAATTTAATGTTCCAACTTATTGGCCAGTTGTCCGCAAGCGGCATCAATGTCTTTACCTCTGCTTCTCCTGATGTTCACGATGATGCCCTTTTTTGAGAGCCCTTCGGCAAAGGACTCCAGCCTGCTCTTACCGGTAGGTTTAAAATCTGCGAGCGAAATGGGGTTGTATTCGATGAGGTTCACCTTGCAGGGAAAACGGCGTGCATACTGGACCAAGTCGTTCAATTCCTGTTCCTGGTCATTCACCCCTTCCATTACGGTGTATTCCAGGGTGGGCCTGTTTTTGGTTTTCTGGTAGAAGTACAACAGTGCCTCCGCAAGCATATCCAGGTTATTGCTTTCGTTGATGGGCATGAGTGCACTACGCCTTTCATTATTGGCCGCATGCAGTGAAAGTGCCAGGTGCACGCCAAGTTGCTCATCGGCGAGCTTCACGATCATTTTGGATATTCCCGCCGTAGAAACCGTAATGCGCTGAGGCGACATACCCAACCCCAAAGGGGAACTGATGATTCTGATGCTCTGAATGAGTTCTTGATAATTGAGCAATGGCTCACCCATGCCCATAAATACGATGTTGGATAATCCATGGCCATAGTGCTCCATGGCTAATTGACCCAATATCCTTACCTGGTCTACAATTTCTGCTGCATCCAGGTTGCGCTGGCGCTTCAAATAGCCGGTAGCACAGAACTTACAGTCAAGGCTGCATCCTACCTGCGATGATACACAAGCCGTCATCCTGGTTCCCGTGGGTATCAAAACCCCTTCCACCAGATTGCCATCATGCAGGCGAAAGGCCACTTTGATGGTTTTGTCCCTGCTGTTTTGTTGTGCGGCAACTACGGCATTGCGAAAACAATAATGTTGCTCTAAAAGCTGCCGCAACTGCAGGGGTACATCGCTCATCACCTCGAATGAGGTGGCGCCTTTCATCCATATCCACTGAAGGATTTGCCTGGCCCGAAAAGCAGGTGCTCCTTGCTGTTCCAGCCACTCCTTAAGGGATGCTTCAGGTTCCTTCCTTATGTCTTTAACGTCTATCAATGTATCAAGCTCTATAACAGCGCCAGGCGCAGTTTGATTTGCCAATCCACCGCAGACGGAAGCAACCAGCTGCGCAGATGCTTTCTAAACAGCAGTCCTTTAAGCCCTGACCGCTGCACCTGCAACATAACGGCAGTAGCCAGGGCCTTTTTGAACGCCTCCGGAAAGGGTTTGCCACTATCTATATGCCGCTGTAGCAATGCTTTGGCCTGTTGGCCTATCATTTCAAGCTTACCGGCTGTTTTCACATCCCCTAAATCACAAAGACCACGCATCAGGTCGTCAAAATCATTGCCGTAATGATCAGAACATGCTCTGAAACACAAAGCCATTACTAGGTGATCAGGCTCGGCAGGATGAAGCAGGTTCCCCGTACTGAGCGACAACAAGCCCAAGGCCAGCCTGTTTTTCATGTTCAATATTGCAGCATTCCAGGATGGTGTTTTGCTTTGAAGTTCATCAAATATACCCTGGCTGGATATACTTTTCCGAAACATCAGTGTTTCTGTGCGGAGTATAGGGCTCATCATCAGTAAATACCGCATGGTGATGGCATCGGTAATCCCGGGCAGGTACTGCTGTTTTCCCTGAATACTCAAGGCCGTACCCAGAACATCCGTTTCCGGATAACGTTCAAAATGCCTGAGCTGAAGTTCTATTCTGTGCTTGTGGTACACCACATCCGGATGGGCGAGGGCTATAAAGGTGCTGCTGCTTTGCGCTAAAGCCTGTTTGAACCCCTCTGCAACATCTAATTGATTTGTCTGAGGCAACCACCTGATTCTGGGGTCTGTTATTGAATGCTCCGGTGTCCCAATGTCTTCAGGTATTATGAGTTCAAGATTCCTGTGGCTTTGATTCAGTATAGAACGGATACACCGCTGTCGGACATCCTCAGAAGCACGGATGGGCAACAGCAAAATGGAAACTCGGTTTCGCGGAGCCATTAACCCGAATGCGCTTCCAGGCTGTATTGCTCTTTTTGCACTTTTAACACCTTCAGCAAGAAGTACATGCAACCAATGCCCACGATACTTAGAAGTAACCCAGCCACGAGCCCGATGATGGCTCCCTTCATGGGGTCGCCGCTGCTGCTTGCCAGTGGCGAGCGCGCATCATCAACCACTGTAATCATGGGTTTGCGCTTCTCGTATTCCAAACGTGCCAGGTTGTTGGCGGTAACGGCCTCCAGAAACTGACTGGTAATCAGTCCGATGTTCCGCTTGTAATTCAACTCGGGTAATTTGGCGCGCGACATTACCACACCGAAGCCTTCATCATTCAACTGTGCCAGGCCGTATTCCTGTCCCACCAGACGAGCCTGCAGGCTGTCAATCTTACGTCCAGTGTATGCCAACAGCTGAGCTGCTTTCTCCACGCGCTTTTGCGTATAATATTCAGATATCTCCCGGATGTGGTTTGCCGAGAAAACGCGGGTGAATTCTTCATTCCAAAAAGTCATTTTATGTTCGATAATCCCGGACTCTTTGGTTGTAGCTACGATATTAGGCGCTATTTCAATGGCCAGGGTGCGCATTAAATAGTCATGGGCGTTGTTTCTGCCGAATAAAAAGGTTGAATCCGGGGCGAAGTTTTTAAATGCCTTATCGGTTGCCAGCGACTCACTGCGGCCGGTAAGCTCCAGATAACGATGGGCCAGACTTTGCCATTTACCGTTGATGATACAGCTGTGCAGCAAGGTTTTTTCAATCAGCTGATAACTCAGTGCCAACTCAACCAGCACCTGTTTGTTATTGGTGGTGCCTCCCTGGCTCTGAAGGATGGACAACAAGCCTGTGCCACCGCTGCCGCCGCCCAGTTCCTCGAGTATTTCATCTTCCAGCAGGAAGGTATTCACTGCTTCAAAAACGGTTGATTTGGAGTATTCGCGCTGAAACATGAAGGCACCGACGCTGAAGGTGATGGCCAAAACCAGCCACCATTTCCGCAACACATAGCGGAACGCCGGCTTCAGCTGATCCAGTATCTCGAATACGTTAATGGGTTTTTTCGGGGCTTGAAATTCTTCCATATTATTTCCAACTTGTTGCAATGCGAATCATTGCAATAAACGAGAATATTGAAATGGTACGTGTAATCAGGTTGTTTAGGGTGGCGTCCAGGTTGAAGCGCCTGCGTCCTGTAGTAGCCGCTTCTGCTTCCGTAGGTTTATAGGGCACGTTAACCATGGCCCCTTTTGAAACCTTGGGGTATACCTTGAACAGGATGAAGTTTCTGGACTGCGATACGCGGCCGTTTTTATAGGAAACCGTTACTTTCCGTCGATACGCATCCTCGCGGAATCCACCGGCAAGATTGCGGATGTAGAATCCGGCTCGCTTGCCGGGAACATAATAGGAGCCTATACGTGTTGTTTTATCTGGCATGTTGATGGCACCATCAATCACTACCAATTCCTCGGCATAAGGAATTTCAATCACATCGCCGTTTTTAAGGGTATAGTTATAGGAGGAACGCTTTCTGCTCAGTGCTCTTTCCAGGTTCAGCACCACACGAACTTCGCTGCTGTCGTCCTGTTTGCGGTAAAATGATGCCCCATCAGTAAATGCTTCCGGCTTCAAACCACCGGCCCTGCGTATCACGGAAGAAAGCTTTTCTCCGTTGCCCATCAGCGTGTAGCCTCCCGGGAACATCACTGCGCCTTTCAGTTCAACCACTTTGATGGGTACGTAATCGGGGTTGGTACGCACGAACACCTGGTCGAAGGGCACCAGCTTAAAGCGCTCCGTTTCACGATCTGCAGACAGATCGACAGGCACGGTGGTGGTATAAACCAGGGTTTTGGTAGGAATCCAATACACCGGATCAATAGGCGCACTCTGGCGCACAATTTCAATTTTCGCATTCGCCGCAGCGTAGGTAAAACCACCAGCCAGGTAAATAAGGTCTTTCAGGCTGATGTCGTCCGAATACTCGTACTCACCTGGTTTGCGGATCTGGCCGGATACGGTAATCTTCAGTTTATCGCGCATTTCCAACCTGTTAAACACGCGCAGGGCATCTCGAGGTTCCAGAATCAGGTCTTTCTCTGACCCGGGATTCTCGATAATTTCCCTGAGGTTCAGGGAGGAGTTGGTTTCAATCAGGTAGTATGGGTCTATTCTGGTCAGGATGGCCCGATCCAGGAAGGCACCTTCTTTCAAGCCTCCACCCAGATACAACAAGTCAGAAATGCGCATGTTGGATGAATAGTCGAAGGAGTTGGGCGAGCGCACAGCGCCATCTATTTTAACTTTATAAAACTCTTTAAACGCGGTGGCAGAGAAGATCTTTACCACATCACGCGGTTCCAGCAGCGGGTCTTTGTCGCCACCCGGGTTGGCCATAACATCCATAGGAGAAAAGGCCACCAGCTTGCGCTCGAGCTTGTCGTTCACACGCAGCAAAAAAGCCCTTTGGTTTTCAGCAGCTTGCTTCAGCCCTCCACTCATGAACAACAGCTGGCTTACCCTCATACCCGTTACAAAGTCGGTTTCTACAGGCTCTCTGATTTCGCCTTCAATACGCACGGAAAACTGATCGCGCAATTCCTGTCTTGTGAACACCCTGATTTCATCGCGCTCTTCCAGCGCTATATCGGCCTCAGAGCCTGGATTTGTCAGGACTTCTGCAGGTGAGAAATAATAGAAATTGCGGCTCAAATCCACATTATTCCGAATCAGGAAGGCTTTATCGGGGTAGGCATTGGGCAATAGGCCGTTGCATAATTTCAGTATTTTGCTGATGCGGTCACCCTTGCGGATTTTATAGTCGCCGGGGATATTCACAGCACCATTGACCTTAACCATATAATCTTTAAAGTCGTCGTTGATGGTTTTGAAAGAAACCAAATCGCCATTTTTCAGCTCAAAGTCCTTCCCTGCCTTACGCAGCGAGTCGTAATTCACGCTGATACGTTCATAGGTCTGTTCTTCTGAAATGCGCGTAATCAGGATGTTTCTGGTATAGGCAATGGGGTCTAATCCTCCGCCAAATCGCACCAGGTCGGAGAACTTCTCCCCCGCCTTCAATTCATAGCTTCCCGGGCGCATCACGCCTCCTTCCACACTGATTACCTTGCCTGAAGGCGGAACTATAATCGCATCCTGGTTTTGGAGGTAAATTTCCTTTCCGTCAGCAGTGTAGCGATATACATCGATGGTATCTACTACCAGTCCATTGCGTTTGATGAAAATATTTCTTACTGAACCCAGGTTCGAGGGGCCACCCATATAAGCCAGGATGTTGAAGGCGGGGTTGATGGCGGTAACTGTTACAGAGCCGGCGTTCATCACTTCTCCCAAAACCTGCACGGTAATGGTTCTGGGCCTTGTTACTGTGAAGGAGAAGGAACTGTTGCCGTCTTCAAGCCCCAGCCTGCTGGCTACATAGCTTCTTGCCTTTGCCAATGTCATTCCTTTCAGGAACAGCTTTTGGTAGTTTTTGATATCGATGGCGCCTGTAAGGCTGATGACTGCGCTCTGGCTCCAATAGCGGTAACCCCATACTTCCAGTTGAACCACATCGCCGGTGCTTAGCACGTATGATTCTGGTACTGCAATCTGGTCGCCGGTTTCCAGCAGTTTGATGTTATTCGAACGAAACAACTGCTGTCCATAGATGCGCGCTGTAGGGAAATCGCGTGATGCACTTTTTGACTTGGCGAGGTCTTCGGCCAGGATGGCCTTTTCCCTTTCGTACAGCAGCTTCAGATTTTCACTTTTAATGCGGATCAGTTCCTGGTCTATTTCGGTAAGGTTGTCTTTCCCTTTCAGATCTTCAAGTTCCTTTTCCACCCTCAGCCTGCTGGCTGTGATGTTCATGCGCTTCAGCGTGAGTTCATCCTTTTTAACAGTTTGATCCATGGTATCAATGGCCTGTTCGGTCTTTGATTTAGGTTTTTCACCATTTTGCGTTGCATTGTTGCTGGCTCCGTTATTCTGGGTTTGAGCAGCTTTTTTAAGCAAACTTGAATCAACAGGTGGGTTTGTTGCTCCCGGTATTTGCATGCCCATACCCATCATTCCCATCCCTGGAAAAGGCATAAACTGGGCCTGAGCCCCGGTAAAACAGCAGCTAAAAACCAATACTGCTGCGTATTTCAGGATTTTATATCTCATCTGAGTAAGTTCATTAAATATTGGCCATATCCACTTTTCATCAATGGTATGGCCAGCGATTCCAACTGTTTATTGTCAATAAAGCCCATGCGCCAGGCTACTTCTTCTATACAACCTATTTTCAACCCTTGACGATCTTCGATGACCTGAACAAACTGCGCTGCCTGCATCAGGGAGGTGAAGGTACCGGTATCCAGCCAGGCAGTGCCTCTGTGCAGCACGCCCACATTCAGTTTGCCGCGGCGCAGATACTCGCGGTTTACATCGGTAATCTCCAGTTCTCCGCGCGGAGACGGCTTCAGGTTTCTGGCAATTTCCACCACTTCGTTATCGTAAAAATAGAGGCCCGGAACGGCGTAGTTGCTTTTGGGCACTGACGGCTTTTCTTCGATGGAAAGGGCTTTCATGTGTTCGTCGAACTCCACCACGCCGTAGCGCTCAGGGTCGCTCACATGGTATGCGAAAATCATCCCTCCATCAGGGTCATTGTGGCTTTGCAGGAGCTGCTGCAATTCGGCGCCAAAAAATATGTTGTCGCCGAGGATGAGGCTAACCTTATCGTTGCCAATGAAGGGGGCTCCCAGGATAAATGCCTGTGCCAGTCCTTCCGGAGCGGGCTGTTCTACATAAGAGAAACTGCATCCCAAGGCGGTTCCATCACCCAGTAGACGCCTGAAACCGGGTAAATCCTGGGGTGTGCTGATGATTAATATCTCATTAATGCCGGCCATCATCAGGATAGACAGCGGATAATAAATCATCGGTTTGTCGTAAACCGGCATCAATTGCTTGCTCGTGGCCATTGTAATGGGGTACAAACGCGTACCGGAACCACCAGCCAGGATTATTCCTTTCATGAAAGGTTCAAATATAGCCTCCACAACCGACAGAGGGTTGCCTGTTCACGATTAAGGTAGCCACCTGAGGGATAAACGTACACAAAAATCTACAGATCTGACCGGGTGAATACCCGCACATAGTCAACCTGCATTACCGTTTCCCAAGGTTGTACACCGGCATTTTGGAGGTAGGCCGCTTGCAGGGAGTTGTTGATTATCATGTACATGGGGGTATCGAATGCCGCTTGGAGCGGTTTGTTCAGGTACGTTTTATGCACGGCATAGCCGTTCAGATAAAAAGTGATGACATCAGGTTCCCATCGGCAGGCATAGGTATAAAACAGCCTATCCGTGTTGGCGGGCAGCCTGATGCCATGAACGTGCTGCCCCTTGGTGCCTGCTTCTATACTGCCGTAATGAAGGCTGTTGGTGAGCCTGTGTAAGCTGCGCCCCTTGCACTTGCCGTACATCTCCATAATGTCGATTTCCGGGGGCCATCCATGAACAGGGGCAAGCCAGAATGCAGGCCATACTGCCGGCCCGGAAGGGTTTTTACTGCGCATCTCAAAATATCCATAGCGTGTTGTAAAGGAAACATCTGAGCACAGCAATCCTGCCTGATATGGAATCAGGGTATCCATTCCATTTACGTTCAATGTATCGGGGCTGTAGAAGGTGCGCAGCCTGAGCAGACCCGAATCTGCCTGCACTGCCGCATCGGAATACCATTCATGCATTTGCCCGGGATGCACCCTACCCCAGGGTTGACCTATCCTCCATACGCTTGGATTCAGTTGTTCGAATGAATCTTCAAAAGCCAAGGCAAAAGCCGAGGGCAACACCACCGTTTTTCCGCGATAGAGTCGCTGCCTGTCTACGTTCCTCAGCCACAACATCCGGCAGTGATACCAGGTGTTTTCAGCCCTGGTACTTATGGGCCTGCATGCTGAAAACCTGCGACTGCTTTTGCAGATAGGAGCATCGCATTGTGCGCTCAGCATCGAAGGCAACAACAGCAGCAGGCAAAAGAAACTGCGCTGCACGGAACAAAATTCCGTAATTTGTACTCTTATGTCGTTCCGATCAGGATTTGTGAGCATTATCGGTTTGCCTAACGCGGGCAAAAGTACCCTATATAATAAGTTGGTCGGTGAAAAGCTGAGTGTGGTGAACCCTAAGGCGCAAACCACGCGCCACCGCATTCTGGGCATTGTAAACCGCGAACAGGCCCAAATTATTTATAGCGACACCCCCGGCTTGGTGCGCAGGGTGAGCAACAAGATGCACGAACACATGGTGGGCGCTGTTATGGAGAGCCTGGATGATGCAGATGTACTGGTGTACCTGGCCAATCCAAAAGAACACAACCTGCCCGAAGCCATTGCCGACCGACTGAGCCGCAGCAAGGCAAGCCTGGTTATAGCCCTCAACAAAATTGACCTCGCCACCCAGGAACAGATTGAAGCGGAAGTGGAGGGCTGGCGCAAGCTCAATCCAACCGCAGTAATTCCGCTCAGCGCACTGCATGGATTTAATATTATTTCGCTGGAGCAGCTGATTATCAGCCTGTTGCCGGAGCACCCGGCCTATTTTCCAGAGGACCAGCTTACGGACCGCACCGACCGCTTTTTTGTAAATGAAATCATCAGGGGGAAAATCCTGACCTACTACAGTCAGGAAATCCCATATTCCATCGAGGTGATAACACAATCATTCAAGGACAATAAGAACCTATTGAAGATCCAAGCCGAGGTGATATGCGAGCGGGAGTCTCAGAAGGCCATCCTGATTGGGCAGAACGGACGTGCATTAAAGCGCACGGCCACAGCAGCGCGGCAGGATTTAGAGGCATTTTTCGGCAAACAGGTTTTTCTGGAAGTGCGTGTGAAGGTTCGGGAAGACTGGCGCGACAAGGATTCCTCCATGCGCGAATTCGGTTACCAGAACGATTAACCTGTTTGCTGGCCGGGCTGAAAGAGGCCCAGTATTTCATCAACATAACGGCGGTCGTTGCATAGGCGCGGGACCTTATGTTGTCCACCCAGTTTACCCCTTTGCTTCATCCAGGTGTGAAACACTCCATCGGGAACCATGCGAACTTTAGGCATGCGCAGGGCCAGGTCTTTCTGGCGTTTGGCTTCGTAGTCGCTGTTGGATGCCTTCAGGGATTGGTCCAGCACTTCTGTAAATCGCTGCAGGTCATCCGGAGGCTTTTCGAACTCTATCAGCCATTCGTGTCCGGGCTCTGATGAACTCATGAACACGGGGGCGGCGGTGTATTCCCTGACGCGCGCGGCGGTTGCCCCGCAGGCCTGAGTAATGGCCCGGTCGGCATTGTCAATCATCAGTTCCTCGCCAAAAGCATTCATGAACAGGCGGGTGCGTCCACTGATGGTAAAGCGGTATGGGGAAGTACTTGAAAAGGTAATGGTATCGCCCAGCTGATACCGCCATAAACCGCTGTTGGTAGAAATTACCACGGCGTAGTTCACCCCGGCCTTTACCTCAGAAAGCGAATACACCGGCGGTTGATCCTCATCTACATGCTGGACCGGGATGAATTCAAAGAATACGCCATAGTCGGTCATGAGCAAAAGATCGCGCGCGCCGGGAACATCCTGGATGCCAAAGAACCCTTCGCTGGCGTTATAGGTTTCGAGATAATGCATACCCGAACCCCGGATGAGGGAAGCAAATTGATCGTAATAGGGCACAAAACTGACACCTCCGTGGATGTACAACTCTAAATCCGGCCATATATCGCGGAGGTTGTTCTTCCCCGTCATATCAAGCAACCGCTGGAACAACACCAGCGTCCAGGTAGGCACACCAGAAATACTGGTCACATGCTCGTGCATGGTTGCCTCGGCCATCTTTTCCAATTTCTCTTCCCAATGCTCCATCAGGGCAATGGACAGGTCGGGGGTTTTCAGCAAGGTTGCCCATGCCGGCATGTGGTTCATGAGCACCGCGCTCAGGTCGCCGTGCCAGGAGTTTTCGTTGTGCTGGTTGACGCTGTGGCTGCCGCCGATGAGCAGGTTTTTGCCCTCAAAAATTTTTGTTTCCGGGAATGAATCGCAATAAAAGGTAAGCACATCCCTACCTCCTTTAAAATGACATTCCTCCAGCGATTCGAAACTTACCGGAATGAATTTGCTTTTGTCGTTGGTAGTGCCGCTTGACTTGGCAAACCAGTAAATATCACCAGGCCAGAGCAGCCCCTGTTCGCCGGCCATGGTACGTTCGATGTATGGCTTCAGGGATTCGTAATCCTGCAGGGGTACCTGCCTTTTAAATTGTTCGTAGTTATGGATACCGGCGAAGTTGTACAGGCGCCCGAATTCGGTGTAGCGCCCGGCTTCGAGCAGGTTCTGAAACATGCGCTCCTGGGTATCCAACGGCCTGAACAGCACATCTTCCAGGCTTTTGATGCGCTGCCGGAAATACCAACTAATCAGTGGTCCAAGGATCATTTGAGGCCTGCTATTTGTTCTAAGAATCTGCGATACAAGCGATAAGTATGAACGTATCCATGCAAAGTTAAGGTTTGTGGAACATCATCAATAGCGTGGTAAGAGGGTCTTGGTCCGCCGAGATAGCCAAAGAAGGCTGGCACACCGGATTCGCTAAAGTAGTAATGATCGGAATTTGCGGCCTTGCCGCGCCTGCTGATGGAAGGCAGGTAGCCATACTGTCGGTTCAGGCTATCCAGCAGTGAAAACTCCTCAGGAAACACAGTAGCGTTCACTACCGTCATGCCCGTTTCGCCGGTGCCAACCAGGTCCAGATTCAGCAGGAAGCGTATCCGTTCCAAGGGTAAGATGCGGTCGCGCACCAGTGCTGCAGAGCCGAGCAGGCCGGCTTCTTCTCCTGAGAAAAACACCACCGCCACACTATACGGAAGTGGCCGCTTAACGGCTTCGCGGGCAAAGTCCAGCACCATGGCCACCCCGGCGGCATTGTCGTTGGCACCGGGGAATATGGCTTTCCCCATGCGCCCCAGATGGTCGTAATGCGCGGTGAGTACCAATAGAGAATCAGGAACCCGTGTTCCCGGTATATATCCAAGCACGTTATGGGACAGTTGCTGCGGGTGGTAATCATTCCTGATGTCCAGCTTCATTTGGGAAGCATCTAGTGGCAGCGAGGCACGCACAATCAGCCCTGTAGTATTTACGGGGCGGCCGGCAACACTCCAGGCCGGCAGGTGCTCCACGGTCATCACCCAAACCGGGACGGGCTGCATTTGAAGCAACTGCGCGACGCGTTTCCCCCAAAGCGAATGACGAAACATGGCTTCTGGGATGGCTGCGGTGGCCTCTGAGGCCATCCAGGGCCCTTCGGGATAACTCAGCGTATCATTCCAGCTCCACAGGCGCAGCGTTAGGTTTCCCTTCCAGGATGAGGATGCGGGGTCCACGAGAAAATCTTCGCCCGCCTTCAGCGGCTTCCCTTGCAGCTTCACCGATGCAACCGGGATGGTGTTCACAGCCATAGAAAAAGGGTGCACATAGCTGCCCTTCCAGGGTTGCACCCCGGCTTGCTTCACTTGCTTTTCAAGATAACCGGCAGCCTTCAGGGCTCCATCATGAACATATCCGCGACCGGCAAAACTCCTGCTGCACAAATCTTCAATTACCCTTCTGGCAAAAAGGGTGTCCTGGGCATCTGCCGATACCGACAGGCTTCCCAGGCACAACAATAACCACTCCCTGGTCGAGCGCAACAGCCGTATCCGCATGATTTTCTTTTCCCTCCCCGTAATTTGCAAACATAAACATGAACGTTATTCCAAAACCTTCCGGCCCGGAAGAAGAAATTTACCTGGAAGGTGCGCGCAGCCGTAGTTATGAAACGTTGTTCGCTTTCAAGGTAATGTGGGAGTTTATCAAAGGATTCCGCACCCTGCACTTTGTGGGTCCCTGCGTAACGGTATTTGGTTCGGCGCGTTACAAGGACGGGCATCCATACTACGATATGGCCCGTAAAACCGGCGCGGCCATTGCCAACGCGGGATTTACCACCATGACAGGCGGAGGGCCCGGTATCATGGAGGCTGCCAACCGGGGCGCAGCAGAGCAAGAAGGTCGCAGCGTGGGTGTGAACATCGTGCTGCCCATGGAACAGGATCCTAACCCTTATCTGGATACACAGGTTACCATCCGTTACTTTTTTGTGCGCAAAGTGCTGCTGCTCAAGTACTCATACGGCTTTGTAGTGCTGCCCGGTGGCTTCGGAACCATGGACGAGCTTTTTGAAACCCTCACCCTGGTGCAAACGCGCAGCATCCGCAACTTTCCTATTGTCTTGATGGGAAAGGACTATTACAAAGAACTGTGGGCCGCGCTGAATGATATGGTTGTGGAAGGCACCATTTCTGCCGAAGACCTTAAACTGGTACTGCTTACCGACGATCCCGACGAGGCCATCAACCACATCGGTTTTTACGTAGGGCGTAATTTCCGTGTGCTGCACCGCCGCAGACCGTTCTGGTGGCTGTTTGAAAACCACCGCCAACCATTCAAAAAGCCGGTCAGTGTATCACACTGATGGTTTCTTTGAAGAAGTGGGTCTTATCCTCCCAGTCCTTTACAAATACCTTCACCGCATAGGCCGCATCCAGGGCCGGCTTGCCATCAATGGTTCCATCCCAGCCATGCTTTTCATCGCCTCGGAACATCAATGCACCCCAGCGGTTATAAATTTCAAAACGCATCCACTTATGACCGATGACCACAGGCATGTACACATCGTTCAATCCATCACCGTTGGGTGAGAAGGAATTTGGCACAGACAGCATATACACATCGCGCACCAACAAAGGTTTATCCATGGTATCGGCACAACCGATGCTGTTGCGAACGATGAGCCTCACCAGGAATGTTCCCGTATCGGTATAGCTGTGTTGGGGATTTGGGTCTGTGCTTGCTCCGCCATCACCGAATTCCCAGGAATAAGTCTGCGCATACTTGGATAAATCGGTGAAGGTGGTGAGGGGATTCAGCGAGGTGGGATTCAGTGGGTTCCAGCTGAAGTCGGCAACAGGCTGTCCATGCACACGTATGAAGGCGGGTTTCTGGAAAGAATCCACGCAACCATCGGCGTTTTTCACCACCTGTTTCACCCCATAAAGTCCTGTATCGCGGAACATGCGATTTCCGTTATTACCGCTCACCTTTTGTCCATCTGACCAAGTCCAGTTCCAGCTTACAGCCCCGAAACTCAGGTTTGTGATGGAAGCCTGAATGCCTGAACACACGTTGAACAACACCGGCGCTGCTCCGGCCACGGGCGGGGTGCTCACGGTAACATATACTGAATCGTTGAGTGTACGGGAGCAGTTGTCACTCACGGAGTAATGGAAGAAACCGGAAGCTATCGGTTTAAACCTGAATGGATTAGGCGCATTGGGAATACTTCCCAGCCAGGTGATGCTGCGCGCCAGGGGCAGGCCTCCGGAAAGTACCAGGTTCACCTGCACCGAATCGCCTGGGCAAACCAGGTTCTTGTACACGGGCGCCGCCGATAATTTGGCACGAACTGTAACGTTCACCAACGCGGTATCGGGGGTCACCGTGCATCCATCCTTCAATATCGCCACGTAGGTAGTATTGCTCAGCGGGGAAACGTTATGCGTGGTACCGATGCCCAGCCCCTGGTTCCAGGTAAGGTTATAACCGGAGGAAAGACCGCCTGCCAGAACCGCATTCAGGGTGAGCGGAGCACCGTAACAGATTTGTGTATCGCGGTTCAGGGTGAGTTGCAGGGGCAGGCGCACGGTAACTTTTGCGCTGTCCGTAACCGGATTCATGCAGCCATCGCTCAGCGTAACGCGGTACACGGTACTTGTTTTTGGCGCAACGGTATGGGTTTTATTACCCGGGGGAAGCCCCTGATTCCAGGTGAATTCGTGTTTTGAAAGCATACCACCCGAAGCGGTGGACCTCAGAAATACCGAGCGCCCTACACAAATGAGCGTATCCGGGTCAAGTGTGACCTTCAGCACCGGGCGATAGCGCACATACACAGAATCAGCAGTTGCGGGCACAGAGCAGCCGTCGCTGAGGGAAACTTTGTACCAGCCATCGCTTGCGGGCTTGGTTTTCTTCGTGGCACCGAGACCCAGACCGCGGTTCCAGGAGTATTGATATTTGAGGGTATCTCCGCCCGATGCGATGGCAGAAAGCCGCACCGAATCGGCCGCACAAAGCAAAGTATCTGCCGTTTTAACAGCGACTTTCAGCGCGGGTTTCACCCAAACCTTCACCAGCGCGGTGTCCTGTCGATTGGTACAACCATCGGAAAGCACAGCCTGGTAAACCGTGGTGGAACCGGGTTTCACAGCAACCGAGGTTCCGTTCAGGTTGCCCGGATTCCAGGTGAGCCTGCGGGTTGCTGCCAGGCCTCCGCTCACGGCAGCGCGAAGTGTGGCGGAGGTTCCGCTGCAGATAATGGTATCTTTCATCACCTTCAGGCTCAATGGCTTCAGCACGGTAACTTTCACCTGGTCGGAAACTGAAAGACCTGAGCACACATCATAAAGGGTGACGGTATAGGTAGTGGTATCCGTCGGTTTTACAAAGGGAGCTGCACCGGCGGGCCAGCCTTTCCAGGTTACGCGTATATCGGGTGCATAGCCACCGGAAGCGATGGCTTTCAGCTGCATAGAATCGCCATAGCACAAGGTGGTATCGTTGCCGGCATTCACCTTCAGGGGCTTGCGCACGGAATAGTATTTTGCCTTGAACCCTTTACCAACGACCAGCTGGTCGCTGAAGAACCTGAAGGTTACGGTATTGCCGGGAATACGGATGGGCAAACCGGCGTTCATCAGGCCGGTAGTGGTTTTCCAGGGTGTGACACCTGCGGACTTCCAACCGGCATACAGGGAAATGGTGTCATACTTCTGTTCCAGGTCCACCATGGTGAACTGGATAATCATGCTGTCGGCGCCTGGGTCCGTAAGGTGCAGTATGGAGGTGTTATTCTGGAAGTAGTTTCCTTCCCCACCCTGGTCGTACACTATTCCCTTGCAGGCCTGCGCTGTATCGCGTCCTGAGGGCGGCAGCAGGATGCCCTGACAGATGTCGAGCGTAGAATCCACGCGTATCCAGGCTTTTTTGGTGATGGAATCCAACTTGTTCTTGAAGCAACTGGTGGCCTTGAGTTTTACCGTGTAATTGCCGTAGTTCAGGTAGGTATTGGACGCATTATACAGGTTGGAGGTGTTGCCATCGCCGAACCACCATTCTGCTGCTTTCGCATTGGAACTGGTGTTGATGAAATTAACCTTGGCAGGCGTACGGCAGAAGAAGGTGTCTGACATAAAATCTGCCTTCACAAATCCACTGTCGTAGGCATTACCTATACCCACGGCATACCAGGCATTGGTAGTGCTGATGACTTCTTTGGAACAGTTTCCGTACAAATCAGCAGCCGATATGATGCCATAGGTGCGCGCATCAGCATATTGGGAAGAAGGTGTGAGATACACAGTAAGGTTGCGGTAGGCTATACGCGCTGCCTTCAGAAAGCCGATGCTGTCCACATTGAAGTTCTTGCCCAGGTCGTTCTTGCCGCTGCCCCCGTCGCTGAGCAGGTAATACCAGTAGTTCTGTACCCCGCTGTTCACGTGAACCCCGCCATTATCGCCTGCAGATGTCCACCAGAAGGAACCTTTGTAGCAATCCGGGTGGTTGAAATTGTTGGGATTGGCCATGTTGCGGATACCGTTACCCGAGGAGGTGATGTCTTCACCGATGCGCCAGTTCCATTTTTTACTTCTCGCCCAGCGTTCAATAGCATTTCCGAATACATCGGAGAAAGATTCATTCAGTGCCCCGCTTTCGTAAGAATAAATCAGACCTGCTGAAAAAGTAGTTACCGCGTGGGCTATTTCATGCCCGCATACATCCAGAGCCGTCAGAGGTACATTTAAGGACGAAGATGTATTTCCATCTCCATAGGTCATTACTGATCCATTCCAGAATGCATTGGCATAGTTGGAACTGTAATGCACATAGCTCCGGATTTTAGCATTCTTGTTGTCATAGCTGTTTCTGTTGAAGAGCACTTTGAAGAAATCGAAGGTTTTTTCAGAGCCCCAGTGGGCATCGGTAGCCACTTCATCCCTGTCTGTATTCACATTATTCCAAAAATTATCCGCATCTGTGAAATCAACAGCGGTGCCATAATTTGTTCCCTTGCGCATGTTGAAGGTTTCCACGCCGTTGCCACGGCCGGTTTCGCGCAGCCGGTAGGAAGTTTTGCTCAGGCTGTCGGTAACAATGCGTTGTGTATCACTGTAACGGGTTTTTGCAACTCCTTTGGAATCGCCGGCATGTATCAGGTTTTCGGTTTCCAGCACTACGCCCGTTTGCGCGTCAACGAACAGGTTTTGCCTGCTCATGGGTTCGTGGGCATAAATGTCGAACAGCCAGGCCAGCTTTAGTGCGCCACTTCCTGGTGCAAAGCGCTCTGGAAGCCATACCAGTCGGCCCTTGGGCGCATAGGTGGCATTCGGGTCTTCTTTAATTTTTCTGTATTCAGCTTCTTCCGCAGGAATTTGCCATTTATATACATCTGCCCCCACAAAATCCAGGGCCTGTTTCAGCGCCTGGCTTTCATCAAACACTGCTGCGGCGGAAGGAAAAGCTCCGCCATGCCAGCGTCCGTTGAACGACAAAACGCGGCCATCCCGGGTATGACTAATTACCTGAGCGGCATATACATCTTTGCCTTTGTGGACCTGCTGATACCGGTAATGCACCAGGCCCAGTTCGTCTCTGAACTCGCCAATAAGGGTTAATGCATCATCTGCACTCCAGCCGGAAACCTGCGCAAACCAGCGCGGAAATTCGGATGCCGCGACATAGCGATGTTCCGGAATGCGTCCAAAAAGCAATTGTCCGCCGGTTTGATCAAACTTTAAATCCGTGCAATGCTGAGTCCAGTTAGGCGTTGTGGCTGATTTTTGGGCTGCGATCATGCCACTCAAAAGGAACAGCAGGGTTGCAATAAGTATGGGTTTACGCATAAGCTAAAGCGTTTACTTTTCAAATAAAAGGGAATTTATAAGACTATAAAATCGCTTAATAGGTTGCCTGAATAACTTTGCGTTCATGCGAACCAGAATTACGGAGTTGTTGGGTATAAAATTCCCCATTATTCAGGGAGGCATGATCTGGTGCAGCAGCTGGGAACTGGCCTCTGCGGTGAGCAATGCCGGCGGGCTGGGCCTTATTGGTTCGGGAAGTATGTACCCGGAAGTGCTCAGGGAACAGATTCGCCGCTGCAAGGCAGCAACAGGTAAGCCTTTTGGCGTGAATGTACCCCTGCTCTACCCCGATATTGAGCAGCACATGAACATCATTTCCGAAGAGGGTGTGAAGGTGGTATTCACCAGCGCCGGCAATCCCGCCACCTGGACCGGATGGCTGAAGGAACGCGGCATTGTGGTGGTACATGTGGTGGCCAACCTGAAGTTTGCGCTCAAATGCCAGCAGGCGGGCGTAGATGCCATCGTGGCGGAAGGCTTTGAGGCGGGAGGCCATAATGGCCGCGAGGAAACCACCACCATGTGTCTGATTCCCATGATTCGTGAAGCCGTTCAGCTACCCCTTGTTGCCGCCGGCGGCATAGGCAGCGGCGCAGCCATGGCAGCCGCCCTTTGCCTGGGTGCCGAAGCTGTACAGGTGGGCAGCCGCTTTGCCGCTACCATAGAAAGCAGCGCCCATGAGCATTTCAAACAGGCCATTGTAAACGCCGGCGACGGCGATACCAGGCTCACCCTTAAAGAGCTTACACCGGTGAGGCTTATCAGGAATAAATTCTATCAGGAAATTGAAGCTGCTTATGCCCGCACTGCTTCTAAAGAAGAAATACAGGAGCTGTTGGGCAGAGGCCGTGCTAAAAAAGGCATGTTTGAAGGCGACCTAGAGGAAGGTGAACTGGAAATCGGACAGGTCAGCGCCACCATCCACAACATCCCCCATGCCGCTGAAGTGGTTCACCAACTGGTGGAGGGCTGCAGGAGCCGGTTAAAAACGCTGGCAGCAATTTGCTGAAGGGTGTACCCGTTTTTGTCATCCTGCTGTAATTCCGCCTGCCCCCACCGTAGTTCGACCCCTACAAGTATGGGCAGGCATGCTCACCATGGCACGTCGCATTTACTTTTTCATACCATGCGCATCCCTCACCAAAACCGTACTTCATCGGTAAAGATGAAACTCTGTCCGCCTGCGCCCGGATGCCAGGCCGGCAGTGGCCCGTATTGCGCTGCCTCCACCCGCACATAACGCGCCCTGACGCTTGGAAAATCGAGCCTTGCGGCCTGCCTCATGGATTGCAGGCTGTCCGCGGGTATGTGGTTGCTCCAGGATTGTTCGCCCGACCAGTTTAACCCATCCTCAGAAAAGCTGATCCGCATGCTACTGGGAAATACGATCCAACTGCGGGTATCCTGGAGGAATCCCATTTCGGCATGTTCCAGTTGCTGCGCGGTACCCAGGTCAATTACCGCCGCAAAGGCCTGCTCCTGTATGCCCATCCAATGGCCTTTGCGCCATTCGTCATCGCCGTTAACCCCATCGGTGAGCGCCTGCGCGCCTCCGGCAGTGTACTGCCTGTTCATCGGATTCAGCAGGCGCACCTGCCAGTTGTTCGCCCTTTTATTCACACAGGTGAGGGCTGTGGCTGCCCCGGCATACCCTGCCGAAGGCAGATGCCGTGCCGCAATACAGCCACCCTCTTTGATGTTCAGATGCAACACACCACCAGCCGATTCGGGCAACAGCGTATCCAGCCACCAAGTACCGTTGCGTTCCAACCTTAACGGCAAGGCCGACATGGTCTGAAGCAAAAGCGCCATACTGTCGTTAAATGCTGCATCCGGAGCGTGCCAAACCGGCGCGGGAATAAGCTGCTCTGTGGTGGCGGTGAGGAAGCGGTCCTGTGGAGCCATACCCCAACTACCGGGTACCGGTGTCATGTAAAACACCAGTTTGCCGCCGCCCATCAGTTCGGCATGGCTCAGGTAGTTACGGCTGATGTTCTGCCCATTCAGCTTCACAGCGCTTATATAGTTCCCTGCTCCGCGCTTTTCCATGTGTAAAGTACGGCCGTCTTCAAATTTGACTTCAGCCTTGCGGAATAAGGGATAGCCGATGCTGTAGCGCGGGTCGCCGGGACAAACAGGATAAAAACCAAGGCTGCTGAGCACATACCAGGCGCTCATCTGCCCGCAGTCTTCGTTGCCGCTGAGGCCGTCAGGCGCAGCGTGGTACATACCTTCCAGTACCTGCCTCACGCGTTCCTGCGTTTTGGCAGGTTTGCCCACACTGTTGTACAGATAGGCAATGTGGTGGCTGGGTTCATTGCCATGCGCGTACTGTCCGATTAATCCGGAGATGTCCACTTGCTGACGTCCTTCTGTAGCGCTGTTGGCCGCGAACAGGCTGTCGAGCAGGGCTTCTGCATTGCCGCCATAGGCTTGCACCTGTTGCATCCAGCCTTTCAGGTCATGTTGGGCTGAAAAGGAATACTGCCAGCTGTTGGCCTCCGTATAGTGGTTGTTCACCTCTCGGGGTTCGAAAGGTGTATACCAGCCTCCGTTGCTGCGCGGACGCATCAGCAGCGTTGACGGATCAAGCAGGTTTTGCCAGGCGGCGCTGCGTAAGTCGAATAGACGGCGAAGGCTGTCTTTGCCCAGCATTTCCGCCATGCGCGCAATGCACCAGTCGTCGTAGGCGTATTCCAGGGTTTTGCTCACCGATTCATGTTCCTGCTCGGTGCTGAGGAAGCCATAGCGGCGGTAGTCTTCAAGTCCGAAAACGGGTTGTGAGGCCGTGCTGACAGCAGCATCGAGCAAGGCTTCGGGCTCTTCGGGCATGATGCCCTTGGCCATGGCATCAGCAATGACCGAAACGGCATGGTATCCGATCATGCAATTCGTTTCATTGGCGGCGAGTTCCCATACCGGCAAACGCCCGTATTCCCGGTACATGCGCAGGAAGCTGTTCATGAAGTTGCGGGTGCGCTGATGTTCTATCAGGGTGTACAGCGGATGCGCCGCGCGATAGGTATCCCAGAGTGAAAATACAGAGTAATGAGGGCCTTTACTCTGCCCTTGTTTCCTGTCCATGCCACGATAAATGCCATCCGCGTCATCCACCCGGTTGGGGACAATCATCGTATGGTATAATGCGGTGTAGAACATGGTTTCCTGTTCGGCCTTGCCTGCAACACGGATTTTATTCAGTTGTTGCTCCCATTGCAGCCGTGTAGCCTGGCGCACCTGACGGAAGCGCGCTTCGTTGATTTGCTTTGCGGGCAGCTTGCCGGGGCTGAGCCATCTGGAAAATGATACATTGACTTCCAGATAAAGATCCCGGGTTGCAGGTGGGAAGTACAGCACCACCCGGCGGTATTCGCCTTTGTCGGTTTGGATAACGCGAAAGGAATCCGCCGGGATAGAAAACTGTCCGAAGAAGAAAAACTGTTGATCCTCCGCCCAGGCTTTGGAAAAACGATGGCCGGCTATAGCTGCTGCACCGGCATTTGCCTGATCGCTCAAGGAAATATTCATGTTGGCGGATACCACATGATCGCGATGCGCCAGATCTACCACGATTAGCTTGGGTGCTGAAGCGGGAAAGCGGTAATGATGGATTCCATTCCGCAAACCGGCGGTCATTTCCGCAAAAATTCCGTTGTCGAACAGCACGGCATAATAGCCCGGTGCGGCCTGTTCGCTTTTGTGGGAGAAGCTCAGGGGATTCAGGGCCGGCCGTATCAGCAGGTCGCCGTAGTCGGAAACACCGGTTCCGCTCAGGTGCGTATGGGAGAACCCGTAGCAAATGCTGTCGTCGTAATGGTAGCCGGAGCAGCCGTCCCAACCATCGAGGCGGGTATCGGGACTCAGTTGCACCATACCAAAGGGCGCTGTGGCACCCGGGTAGGTATGACCATGTCCGCCGGCACCAATAAACGGATTCACACGGTCATATGGCGTTTGAGCAGATAGCAGCCTAACGACTCCCAGCAACAAGAACAGCAAGTTTTTCATCTTTTTAGCGCATCTGGCAGGAACCATCAGCGGCAGCAAAAAAAGGCAATTCCCTTCAAGCCACAAGCGACTTCCCGGCATATTGAACGCTGCACCTGCGCCCTTAGTTTCGAAAACCTGGCCACCGGACTTCCGGTTATTGAACCATGTGTCTGATTACTTTTGAACTCCTGCAAACATCCGTACATTACATGGTTTTCTGCTTTATTGGCTATTCGCCAGGTGTGTCAATTAGAACGATGCAACCACGCTGCGCGGGAATAGTTCCGCTGCTTCTGCCGGTATTCTTGTATTGCCTGAGCAGCTGCGGCATCCGCAGCGACCTGAAGCATGAATCATTTTACAGCAAAGAAGAACTGAAGCAACTCAGTAGGTGCAATACAGCCCGCTTTTCGTGCTACATGCGCAAGAGGTCAAGAAGGATTATTCACCTCAGCAACCTGCTGCGCGTGGAGCCCTCACTGCTTAGCAAATACATCATACTTCAAACCGACAGCAATCTTGAGCTTTCTGCGGCCTATCGCGTGAAAACAGACAAGCGCGGCGGCACCTGGCTGCCATCGAAAACACCCTTGCTGCGGCCCTCCTTCGGATTGTATCTAAGTTCAAAAATGCATGCACTGGTGTCGGGAATATCGGGCACTACAGGACACCAAGAGCTTGGATTGCGCATGCGACTGGGGTTGAACTGGAATATGGTTTACGGAGAAAACTGCATTTACGGACATGAAAACCAATACGATATGATCGTGGGATGGATTGAGAGCAGCGGCCATTATCAGAACCTCGTAAATCAGCGTTATTACCGGGTGGGTGTGAGTGGATTCTGGCATTCCAAATACGGAAACAACTATGTACAGGTGTTTTCAGGCAAGAAGCTTTTTGATTTAATGCGGTAATTGAGCTGCAAAGCCCTGCGGCGCGGCGCCTACCCTTCAATCACAGCCGATGTTCAGTGCGCTGTTGTCGCAATTTACCGAAGAAATAATCAATACGTTTTAACCTAAATGTTATACCAATTTCAAAAGCACAAACTGTTAGAACACCTTGGCGCGAAGAGGCACATTCAGGTGATCCAATGCTTATTCCATCGACACACCGCCCGGTTCCCGGTATTGTGCTTTCCCAAAAGCAAGGATGGGGAAAAATACGAAACTCAGGAAAATCATCCCAATGGTAAAAAGGATGTCCTTACCAAATGAAAGAGCCAGACGGTGGTACACAATGATAAAGACCACGATGTTCACGCCCGGGATAAGCCAGAGCAAAATCCACCAGGCCGGCTTGCCCACAATCTCTAATAGTAAAACGGCATTGTACACCGGCACAATGGACGCCCAGCCGGGCTTACCGGCCTTGATGAAAATTCTCCAGCTTGCAGCCAACAGGACTAGGGCAATTGCCAGTGCCGCAATGATCAGAATTGGATGGATGTTTTCTAATTTAATGTTTCCCATATCAAGTTAATTTAGTTTTTGAATAATTCACAATAAGCCTTCATTCCGATATTGAGCAACGAGAGACTTACATACAATACTATATAAATTGCAGGATAAAAACATATCCTGTGCCATAATTTCATGGTTTTCAGGGAGCTGTATCTACTGGTAATCAGGGAGAGACGCCATTAATGTATGCCTATGCTTTTCCGATAGTACGGAGTTAGTAAAAAACGGTTGACGTATCTCAGTCATCGAGTCTATATCCATTTAGACTTATCCTGTCAGACCTGTGGAAGGGATCCTTAATGAGGCAAGAGCGTTTTCTGCTGCGCTCCTTGTTTTTTATGGTGCTTCGATTAAATGATTGTGAAAACTGGGAGCAGGATTGACTCCCTGCGGTCGTCGGACCTTTGGGGAGGGCTTTACAAAGGCAAAAAAGCAAGGTGCTGCGCTCCTTGTTTTTTATTGTGCGTTTCACTGCTGACGAGCTTCGATTAAATGATTGTGAAAACTGGGAGCAGGATTGACTCCCTGCGGTCGTCGGACCTTTGGGGTGGGCTTTACAAAGGCA
>CANHRE010000037.1 GCA_947463095.1 Flavobacteriales bacterium
TGGGCTTTTTGGGTGTAGGCGTTCTTGTAATCGTATTCTTTCATCAGCTCGGGGTTGGGATAGCTGAGGTTTTTGTCCTGAGGCTCGGTGGAGGCGCAAGCCGCTGCGGGAATCAGGCCGATGAGCGGCGAGGTTAACACGGTTATAAAGGCAGTCCAGCCGGAACCGGATTGTTTGCCGAAGTAATACTCCTCAGCATCCTGTTCGCCGCGCATGCGCAGGTCACCGATGCCCCGTGCAGCGCTGTCGGCCTGAACAGTTGCCGCAGGAGCGGGTGCGGTTTGTCCCGCGGTTGTCTGGTTGAACAGGTCTTTTGTGCCGTTTTCATAGCGGATCATCAAGATATCGGCTATGGGCAGGATATAAGTTGGCCCCATTTGATTATCGAAGCGCTTGTATTTTACTTCCGTAGTACTGATTTCAAGCACTTTGGCCTGAATGTCCTCACCGGTTTTACGGGTAATGAGGTCCTGGGCGTGTAGCTGCGATAGCATTATGAGCAGTCCGGACAGGCAAAATGCGATTTTCTTCATTTCGAATGTGTCTGTTGAATGGTGTGAAAGTCAAATATAGTCATAGGAATATTTTTAGAACCATGATAGAGGACAGGGTTTGAGCATCGGGCGATGGAAGGACAACTTCTCGGCTTGCTCAAGGGTTGACTTGCCGCAATCATCAATAAGAATCAGTTTAGGAAGTGTATTGCATTGCTTTGATGGGTAATGTGAATGATAAATCAGTCAAAAGGATGAAAATATGAGGATAATGAATGAGATATCATGCACTATGGGGTCTTTTAATGTTGATCGTAACCGGTAAACCCGGTACCACCTATCGAGTATTTCCCTTTTATTGCTGTATATAAATTAACTGCTGTACAAAACGTTTTTTATTGAACAGTTAGTTTGCTGATTATCAAGGGTTTAATAACCTATTTTTGACGATTTTATTACACCCCCCACGCCGAATCAACCATATTCTATTCTCTTACTTTTTCCTTGATGAAAAAGTAAGCAAAAAATCAAGGCTGCAAATGATGAAAGGCGCACACTTGCAATCAGCCGAATGCCTGCGGCGATCTCCTCGCGTGCTCGGAGCTTCCTTGGCATTTAGCGGCTTATTGCGGCGTTTAACGCCTCCCATCATTTGAGGCCGATCCTTTTGCGGCGTAGCTGGGTTGTGGTTGGTGGAATGGGTAATAAACGGTTACGGAAGACCTCCACTTATTGTGAGGCAACTTGCCAAATTTGGCTACTAGCAATGTATACTAGCCCCGGAGGGGCGACATATTAATAGCAACAACAGGAAACAAACTTTCAGAGCCCCAGCGGGGCGTAATATTAAGTTTTTTTAAGAGTTTCCACCATTTTGGAATTGTTCTGCAATTCAAAGGCAGGTCTATGTACCAAATATTGGCTAAATATTATTTTGGACAGATATGAAGTTCAAGGTATTTCCCTGCCAATCTTCTGAATTTCACGGTGGGTTTTTGGCATCAAAAATACCTGGCAGAATGTCCTTCGACCCATACAAGTAGGGGCAGGTGTGCTCAGGATGGCAGAAGTGCATCACTCCAACTTATACATCCCGCTTTGCATCTGCAGGGTGCACATGCGGTAGTAGAGGCCGTCGGGATTGGCCATGAGGCTTTCGTGGTTGCCGCTTTCCACCACGCGGCCCTGGTCCAGCACAATGATGCGGTCGGCTTTGCGGATGGTGCTCAGCCTGTGGGCAATCACTACCGAGGTGCGGCCTTTCATCAGCGTGTTCAGGGCGTCCTGCACCAAACGCTCGCTTTCGCTGTCCAAAGAACTGGTAGCCTCGTCTAATACCAGGATGGACGGATCTTTCAAAATGGCACGGGCTATGGCCACCCGCTGCCTTTGTCCTCCGGAAAGTCGGATACCCCGGTCGCCCACCACCGTATCATAGCCCTGGGGGAAGCTGCTGATGAAGCTGTGGGCATGGGCTTGTTCCGCTGCGCGGAGAATTTCTTCCTTTTCCGCCGAAGGTCGGCCATAGCGGATGTTGTCGTAGATGCTGCCACCGAACAGGATTACTTCCTGAGGCACCAGCGCCATATTGCTGCGCAGTTCGTGCAGGTCGAGGGTGGAAGCAGGTACCCCGTCAATCTGTAATTGGCCGCCGGTAGGTCGGTATAGTCCAAGCAGGATGGATGCCAGGGTGCTTTTTCCTGAACCGCTGGGACCCACGATGGCCAGCAGCTCACCGGGCTTTACTTCAAAGCTTACCTCCTCCAGTACCGGCATATCGCGGTTGGGATAGCTGAAGCTGAGGTTTTGTACCTGCAGATGACCCTGGTAGCGTTTGCCAATGGGCTTTTCGCTAAACTTCAGTGGTTCCCCTTCGCGGTCAATCACATCGAACACGCGCTCCACCGCACCGAGGGTGCGCTGGATCTGCACGTATTGTTCTGCCAGGCCTCCGATGCTGCCGCCCACAAATCCTGTAACGAACATAAACTGGATCATGTCGCCTATGCGCATGTCGCCGCTCTGCACCATTTGCAGGCCCATATAAATCAGCCAGGTCATGGCGCCGAACAGGCAAACAATGATGAACGAAGAGAAAGCGCCGCGTAGCATGCCGCGGTAGATGCTTTCCTTGCGGATATGGCCGGCGCTCTGTCCGAAGCGACGCTTCTCAAACACCTCATTGGTGAAGCTCTTCACGTTCATGATGCCGGTAATCACTTCATCTACGATTACGTTGTTCTGTCCGGTCATGTCCTGCACATCCTTGGAGATGCGGCGGATATACCTTCCGAAGAATAGGGAAACCACCACCACCACGGGGATGCTCAGCAGCATCAGTTCGGCCAGTTTCAGGCTGGTGAAGAACAGCATCACTACGCCGCCCACGATGATGAGCAGCTGGCGCAGGAACATGGCTATATGGGTGGTGAAGGTATCCTGGATCTGGCTGATATCGGCGCTGAAGCGGCTCATCAGGTCACCGCCGCGGCTTTGGGTGAAGAAGCTCATAGGCTGCAGCAGCAGGTGGTGGAACAGGTCTTTACGCAGGTTAAACACCATGTTTTCCGTCACGCGCACATATAGGGTGATGCGCAGGAAGCTGAACAGGGCCTGGGCCAGGAATAGGTAAACAAACCAAACGGCCACTTCTTTTAGTTGTTCCAGTGTGGTGGCCTGGGTGGCCCCGGGCATGGCAGCATCCACCAGCTTGCCGGTAAGACGCGGGAACAGCAAGGCGGTGGCGGCGGTGAACAACAGGAACAGGGTTCCCAGGGCAAACAGCCAGCGGTCGGCGGTGCTGATATAGCGAAACAGGCGCATGCCCTTGCTGAGGGATGTGCGGTTGATGGGTGCCTTAGGGATGTCCCGGTCTGTTTTTCTGGCCATGAGTGTAAGTGCAAATATCGCTTTACTGCGGTGTGTAAGGATGGTGCTGCTGGTAGAATTAAAATCTGACTTTATGGGGAAGACCCGGTGGGTGAGCGGAGTCGAACCCACCCGGGTATTAGTAGCTCAGCAGTTGGGTTCGACTCCGCTCACCCACCTATTTGTGGTATTACAGCTCGCGAATATTGATTTTCTTTGCAACCGCATGAAAACAGGGCAGCAGGTATGGCTCATAACCGGCGTTTCCGGGGGGTTGGGAAGGGCATTGGCAACAGCGGTGGCAGAGGCCGGACATGTGGCCTTGGGCACGCTTCGCAAGGAGGATCAGCTGGCAGACTATGAATCCATCTGTCCCGGATTTACCCGCGGTATCCTGCTGGATGTGAACAACCACAGCGCGGTGCAGGAACAGGTACAGGTGTTGCTGACTGCCTGCGGCGGCATAGATGTGCTGGTGAATAACGCCGGCTACGGCCTGTTCGGCGCCATCGAAGAAACGGATATGGACGAAGCCCGCGCTCAGATGGAGACCAACTTCTTCGGAGCTCTGGCCATGTGCAAGGCCTTGATTCCGTCTATGCGGGAGCGCCGCAGCGGCACCATCATACAGATCAGCTCTATTGCGGGCTTCCGCGGCACCAATGGTTTGGGCATCTACAATGCCAGCAAGTTTGCCCTGGAAGGCATGAGTGAGGCGATGGCTCAGGAACTGCAACCTTTCGGCATCCGGGTGATGCTGGTAGAACCGGGCCCCTTCCGCACGGCCTGGGCAGGCAACAGCTCCGTGCGCACGCACAGGGTGATGCCGGAATACAACGACACCGCCGGTGTGCGCATAGCGCAGATCCAGGGTTATAACGGACAACAGCCAGGCGACCCGGCAAAGGCCGCACGCGTGATTATGGAGGCAGCAGCTTCCGGAAACCCGCCGCTACATCTACCCTTGGGCCCTTGGGCCATCGAGGGTTTTCGCGTGAAGATGAAGCAACTTGAAGCCGAAATTACCGCCTGGGAATCCCGCGCGGCGGATACCTCTTTTGACAGCTAAAACCGCCGTTCAGCGCGTTTTCTCAAACAACCACACATCAAACTGCGGGTTGGGTTTTCCAACGTCGTCGCGGTAGGATTCGTGGTGCAGCAATTGGTAGTGACTGCAGTTCATGATGCTGTCCATTGGCAGGAAACCGTCGCGGCCCGCGTGGTAGCCATCGTACAACACAATACTTCCGATGGGCATCCAGTCGCGCTTGAAATTATCGCGCCAGTCGATGCTCCAGATGTAATAGGTCTTTGCCTGTTCCGGCTTTTCCCAGTGGTCCAGTTCGTACATCATATTGAAAAAAGGAAGCTGATGCACCAGCACTCGGTTGTTGAGTTTCCGTTCCTGCAGCCATTCCATGCTTTTTTCTACAGTAGAAGCCTGCGGCGGTGCGGGGATGGAGGCTTTGTGGAAGTTCCAGGGTGCGGCGTAGCCCGCGGTATGGTAGGCGTTCCAGCCCAGCAGGGCGCTGCCGGCGATGAGCAGGGGAGGCATGATTTTGTCCATCTTGGGAAGAGCGCCAAGCAGGTGCAGCAGGAAATGCTGCGCGGCGACGAAGCATGGAACAATCACGGCAAATACGCGCAGCAGTCCGTGTGAGCCCATGCTGCCACTCCACCACAGGTAGGAATGGGCCAGGAAGTAGGCGGCAGTGATGCCACCGCAAAGAAGAAACACCAGCTTTACCTGATCCCGTTCGTTGTTTGTGGGATCCGTTGGGGTATGCTGCTTCCGGATTCCGTTCAGCATGGCGCGCAGCCGGCTGCCTCCGGGAAGTGCTTCGCTGAAGATGATCAGTGCAGCCATCCAGCCTCCTAAGGCCAGCACAAGGCCGGCAGTGCCGGTGATGAGGCGTTGTTGGTGCAGGTAGTGGAAGAAGGCGCCGCTGCCCGGATGCCAGCGTGTTTCCGCGTCGAAGCGCAGGTAGGGATTGCTGTGGATGATCCACAGCGGGTCGCCGGAATCTAGCCAGCCGGCAGCAGCCAGCAACAGGGTTCCCCCAGCCAGCAGGGGAATGTGGCGCCAGCCGCGGCTAAGCAGCAGGTAGCAGGCGATGGCCGCGATGATCACATAGCCTTCGCTGCGCACCAGGGGCAACAAGGAGGCAATGAGCAGGGCCGCAGTCTTTCTTTCCGAAGCAAAAAAGAACAGCACCAACGCCACCATCAGGCCGTTGAGCGGTTCGGTGAGGGCAGAAACGGTATTGCCGAACAGCACGGGGGTGAACCAGGTGAGGGGATAGGCCAGCCAAGGATGCCTCCATTGCAGGCGCAGGGCAAATCGATACATCAGCCAGCCGGTAATCAGGGTGCAGGCCATGTTGAAATACAGCACCGCGTGGAAGCCCAATTGTGCGGGAAGGCTGATGAGCAGTGTATAAAGAGGTTTGCCCCACTGATCCAGAAAAAGTTCGGGATGTATGAAGGCCCAACGTCCGTAGAGGTAGTGGTTCCAGCTATCCTGACCACCTTCGGGCCAGCCCCGGCCTCCGTCAATAAGCAGGAAGAGCAAGGTGCCCAGCGGAAGCCAGAATAGGGAAGCTTTGTCTTTGCTTAACGCTGCCATGGTGCGCAAATTAGGTATGCTGGGGCATAAAAAACCCCGAAGCGTGCGCTCCGGGGTCTTTGAATGTGTTGCTTGTTGAGCGGATTAATATGTAGACTTCACCAGCATCATGTCGTGGATGCGTTTTTCGGCGAGTTCGATGGCGGCGAGCTGATTGTTGATGTTGCGTTCAGCAGCGCGCTTGTAGATGTTCAGGATGGTGTGGTAAATGTTCTCAGTCTGAGCCATCGCCAATTCCCTTACATAGCCGGTGTATTCGCTGTACACATTGATCAGGCCGCCCGCGTTGATTACGAAGTCGGGGGCATAGATCATGCCTTTGCTGCGCACCAGGTCGCCGTGGACGGTTTCGTCTTCCAGCTGGTTGTTGGCGGCACCGGCAATGATTTGGCATTTCAGGCGGGCGATGTTGGCGCTGTTCAGCACGGCACCAAGGGCACAGGGCGCGAAGATGTCGGCATTCTGGTCGAAGATTTCGTCGCCCTTTACCACGGTAGCGCCGAAGGTGGTAGCAGCGTAGTTCAGGTTCTCGTTGTTGATGTCGGAAACCAGCATTTTGGCGCCTTCCTTGTGCAGGTGTTCCAGCAGGTGCATGCCCACTTTCCCGATGCCCTGCACAGACACGGTTTTACCGCTCAGGCTGTCGTTACCCCAGGCTTGTTTGGCAGAGGCTTTCATGCCCATGTACACGCCGTAGGCGGTTACCGGAGAAGGGTCGCCGCCGCCGCCCATGGCTTCGGGCAGACCTACCACGTGGTCGGTTTCCATGTTCACATATTCCATGTCGCGGGTGGTTGTTCCCACGTCTTCAGCAGTGATGTACTTACCGTTCAGATTCTCTACGAAGCGACCGAATTTGCGCATCAGGGCTTCAGATTTCTGATGACCGGCATCACCGATGATTACGGCTTTGGCACCGCCAAGATTCAAGCCTGCGATGCTGGCTTTATAGGTCATCCCCCTGGACAGGCGGAGTACATCGTTCAGGGCCTCAGCCTCAGTGCTGTATTTCCACATACGGGTGCCGCCCAGGCCAGGGCCCAGTACAGTGTTGTGTATGGCTATCAGCGCTTTAAGTCCGGTGGCTTTGTCCTGGCAGAATACTACCTGTTCGTGACCTGTGTTTTCGAGCCTGCCGAACAGATCAAAAGAGGTTTCTGTAACGGCACTTCCTTGCGTTTGGGTCATGTTTGAAACGGCTGCAAAGGTAATTGTTTTCATAAGTCGCACCAATCTTTGTTAAGAGGTTGATAATCAATAAGATAAATCAATTTTATCCGAATATTTCACGTTTTTGGCAACTTGGGGGCACCTTTGCATCGCTGTGCGCGAATTATCCTGTTTAAAGCCTTACCTGAAACGCTATCGCTGGCGCTTGTTCCTGGGGATGTTATTTGTTGTTTTCTCCAATATTGCTGCGGTGTATGTACCCATGCTGGTGCGTATGGGCTTTGATGAAACCGCCGAGCGGGTGCGTCTGGCCGGCATGGTACGGCAGCATCCGGGCGGGGCCTTGCTGGAAGCAGATGCCGTGCGCACAGCCCTGGTATTTGCCGGCCTGATCTTGCTGGCAGCCCTGGTGCGTGCACTCTTTATGTACCTCATGCGGCAGTACATCATCAACATGTCGCGCTTTGTTGAATATGATCTGAAGAATGATTTGTTCCGCAAGTATGAGCGCTTACCGCTGGCTTTCTTCCGGAGGAATTTCACCGGCGACCTGATGGCAAGGATGAGTGAAGACGTAGGCCATGTGCGCATGTTCGTCGGGCCCGCCGTGATGTACACAGTGAATTTCCTGTTCACCTTCCTGGCCGTGGTGCTCATCATGTTTTACACCAATGCGGAATTGAGTATGTATGTGCTGTTGCCCCTGCCGCTGATGAGCTATTCGATTTATAAGGTGAGCATCATCATCAACAAGCGCAGCACCCGTATCCAGCAGCAGTTGAGCAACCTCACCACTTTCGCGCAGGAAACCTTTTCGGGCATCAGGATCATCAAGTCTTTCGGGGCGGAGCGCCGTTTTCGGGAGGCTTTTAATGAAGAAACCGATGCATATTATACCCACCAGATGAATCTGGCACGAGCACAGGCGGCCTTTTTCCCGCTCATGATGTTGCTGGTGGGCATCAGCACCCTGCTGGTGGTGTATTTAGGCGGCAACGCGGTGGCAGCAGGCAATTTCACCTACGGCAACATTGCAGAGTTCCTCATCTACCTGAACATGCTCATCTGGCCTATGGCTTCTTTGGGATGGGTAACGGCGCTGGTGCAGCGGGCCGCAGTAAGTCAGGGGCGCATCAATGAGTTCATGCGCGAAGCAGAAGCCCAGGCCCCTGGCACGGGCATCCCCTTTGTGTTTGCCAGTCATATCAGCATGAAGGATGTGAGCTTTACCTACCCCGACAAGCAACATCCTGCTCTTGAGGGCATCAACCTGAACATACCCAGAGGCAGTACCCTGGGTGTGTTGGGACAAACCGGATCGGGCAAGAGCACGCTGGCAGCGCTCATCATGCGGCTTTACGACCCACAGCTGGGCAGCATTACGGTGGACGGCATCGACCTGAAGGCGTTCGACACGGGCAGTATGCGCAGGGTTCTGGGCTATGTGCCCCAGGACATCTTCCTGTTTTCTGAAAGCATCTTCGACAACATTTCCTTTGGCTTGGACGCGGCCCTGGCCACACCGGAACGCATAGAGCAGGCGGCCCGTATGGCGGGCATACACGATGACATCCTGCGCTTTCCACATGGTTACCAAACCATGCTCGGCGAGCGCGGTGTAACCTTGTCGGGTGGGCAGAAGCAACGCGTAGCCATTGCACGGGCGCTGGCCACCAATCCCGAGTTGATCCTGCTGGATGATTGCCTCAGCGCGGTAGACGCCAAGTCGGAAGCCCTGATTATTGCCAACCTGAAAAAGGAATTGCAGCACAAAACAGCCATCATCATCAGCCACCGCGTGCAGGGCGTGATGCATGCCGATCATATTGTAGTGCTGAAAGATGGGCGCATCATAGAGCAGGGTACGCATCAATCGCTGATGGAACGCGGAGGCAGCTATGCCAGACTCCATCAGATGCAGGTAGCCTGATGCGAATTATTTCACTTGCTTTTGTCAAACCCGTGTTTAAATTTGCTTTTCTTCAATAAAACACTTAAGTGCGATGAACGATGCTTCACACCACGACCGGGAACGCGAAGAGATATTCTCCAAGCGCATCAGAGCCGGTAAGCGCACCTACTACTTCGATGTAAAAGCGACCAAAGGGAACGACTATTTCATCACCATCACCGAGAGCAAGAGAAACAGGGCAGACGATGCGGCTTTGGTCAAGAACAAGATTTTTCTCTATAAGGAAGATTTTCACAAGTTTGCGGATGCCCTCCAGGAAACCATTGGTTTCATAAAATCCAACCTATTGCCCGAGTATGACTTTGACGAGTATGCGCGGCGCGATCAGGACGAAGACGGCATGGGCTGATTGCACGCTTCCGATTCTTTCACGGACATTGCAGGGCCATGTTCCTGATTAACTTTGCAGGATGCTGAAGAAGGTTCTGCTCTACGGCCTGTCATTCGGTTCAGCTTCGGCTGCGCTGTTGCTCATCCAGTATTTCAACGGTTTATACCGCGACCGCACCCTGGCTTCATCACTGCCTGTGTTGGGCAGCGTAGTCATCAGTATACTGTCGGTGGTGCTGGTTATCCGCGCTCTGCGCCGCGAAAATCCGGGTTCGCTGATGATGGGCAAGGCCCTGTTCGCCGGGCTGCTTACCTCGGCGCTGCTGGCATCGGTAACCGTGCTGGCCTACGAATACCTGCTGGAAAACCATCCTGCCATTATGAACGATTACCGCAACCTGCTTGCTGAGCGCGTGAAAGCCGCCGGCAAGGATGCCGCCAACTTCGACGTGGATGCCTACATGAGTTTCGGTTCTTTCCTGCGCTGGCAGTTCTCCATGAACTTGAGCATCGGCATGCTGGTTGCCAGTGCCACCTTCCTAATCAGCTCCAGAGGGAACGGCCGTGCGTAACTTAGCAGGTAGATTTTACTGGGTTTATTGTTTCGTAATGGTGGCGCTTTTTTTCCTGCCCACCTACCCCTTGTTGCTGCTGCTTGTCATTCATCCCCGGCTATATCCGCTGGCGCATCTGTACCGCAGGGCCTGGGCCTGGTTCCTGATCATTTTCTGCTTCCTGAGACCTAAGGTGGTGTTTGAACGCAAGCTGAAGAAGGGACATAAATACATCTTTGTACCCAACCACTCTTCCTACCTCGATATTGCCAGCACCACAGCAGTATTGCCGGGAACCTTTTCCTTTATGGCCAAAAAGGAGCTGCGCGACATTCCACTGTTCGGTATCTTCTTCAGAACGATAGACATACCGGTGAACAGGCAGAGTACCACGGCCTCGCACAAGGCATTTATTGAAGCTGGCAAGTTGCTGGCTTCCGGGCGTAATTTGCTCATCTTCCCTGAAGGAACCATCCCCAGCCATACACCCCAGCTTGGAAGATTCAAAATTGGGGCCTTTCGTCTGGCCATCGAACAAGGGGCAGAACTGGTGCCCATGACCATCCTGGACAACCACCGTCGCCTGCCCGATGGCAGCTTTACCGCCACCCCCGGAAAGATGCGCATTACGGTTCATAGGCCTATCCCCACCGCCGGAATGAACGCAGATGATGCCGAGGAACTGAAAGACCGCGTTTATCGTATTATTGAAGAAGAATTAACGCATAAGGGAGTTTTGACATGAAGATTAGTGAAGAAAAAGTACGCGCTTTGGCTCAGTTGGCCAGACTGGAGTTTGAAGGGGAGGCCATGGAACAAATCCGTGCAGACCTGGATAACATCGTGGCCATGTGCGAGCAACTCAACGCCGTGGATACGGAGGGCGTAGAACCTTTGATCTACATGACCGACGCGGTGAATGTGCTGCGCGATGATGTGGTGCATCAGGATATCAGCCATGAAGAAGCGCTGCGCAACGCCCCGGCGAAAGATTCCGATTACTTCAGGGTTTCCAAGGTGATAGATCAGAATAAATAAGCTGCCATGAGCCATCTGATAGAATTGCGCGGAATCCGCAAAATGTACCGCGTAGGTGATCAGGACATTTACGCGCTGCGCAATATTGACCTGGACATCAGCCGCGGCGACTATCTGGCACTGATGGGTCCCAGCGGCTCCGGTAAATCAACCCTGATGAACATCCTGGGCTGTCTGGATACGCCTACAGCAGGTAGCTATATCTTGAACGGGCAGGAGGTGGCCAACATGAAAGACGAACAGCTGTCGGGCATCCGCAACCGCGAAATAGGGTTTGTGTTTCAGACTTTTAACCTGCTGCCGCGCCTTACTGCGCTGGATAACGTGGCTTTGCCGCTGGTGTACATGGGCATAAGCAGAAAAGAGCGCAGGCAAAAAGCGGAACAGGCGCTTGCCGATGTAGGACTTGCTGACCGCATGAGCCATACCCCCAACGAACTTTCAGGGGGGCAGCGCCAAAGGGTAGCCGTGGCCCGCGCCCTGGTGAACAACCCCAGCATCCTGCTTGCCGACGAGCCTACGGGCAACCTGGACAGCAAGACTTCACATGAAATCATGGCCCTCTTCGAGCAAATCCATCAGAAGGGGAACACCATCATCCTGGTTACCCACGAGGAAGATATTGCCCATCATGCACGCCATGTGGTACGCATGCGCGACGGTGAAATTGAGAGCAGCACCGCCACTCAACCAGCAGCAGGATCTGAAGTGCTGTAGGTGCGCGTGTAATGTGCCACCACCTTTTTCAACTCCAGTGCATCTTCCTCCGATAAACCGCTGGTGGCAAATGAAACCACCTGTCCGCTTTCCTTGATGATAAAGTTTAACTCATACAACAGGTAGTCCACCTTTTCTACATAGTTCCAAGGGATGAACACCAGTTGTGACATGATGTTCTGCCTCCAGGAGATGCCACGTTCATCGGCAGAAACGAAATAGTTTCCCGAAAAACGACGATACAGATACACAAACAGCAGCAGCAGAACCCCCGCGCTGATCCACCCGATGGGTGGACCAAACTGCGCGCGGTTAATCATGCTGATGGCGAAAACCAACAGCCCATAAACCAGGAACACAGAGAATTCGCCTTTCCAGCGTGGAATCTGCACGTAGCGCTGCATGTTAAGGTTTAACTATTAACGTGTTTCGCCAGTTGCCGTATTGCAGGATGTAGGAGCCGGGCTTCAAACCTGAGGTGCTCAGGCTGTTGTTGCCGGCATTCAATGGTTGTTCAAGCACCTTACGTCCGTCCATACCGAACACCAGCAGGCGACCGCCGGGCAGGGTTTGGGGTATGAACACGGTAACATGGTCGCCGGCGGGGTTAGGGAACACCTGCAGCTGTTCTTCCACAAGGCGGTACACGTTGTTGGGGCCTGCTATCCGAAGCACAAAGCGGGTGATGGTGTCGTTCTGGGTGATGGCGAACCCTACGCGGGCATAAGTGCGCACTACAACACGCAGCGGGAAGGTTCCGCCGGAAGTAGGCGTGCCGCGGAAGGTGCCGCATCCGATGCTGTCATACACAAACACACAGCGCGGATTGTCGCACTGGAAGGTGAAGCCCGCAGGCATGTCCAGCACTTTCATCACCTTGATGGAATCTATGTTGGCCTTTACAGGAAAACCACCAAGGCTTACCATGGTATCCTTGGGAGATTTTACATGGATGGTGGCACTGTAAGGCACGTTTACCTTTCCAGAGGGAATGCTGTCAGGGTGGAAGCCTACCGGCTTGTTCTTCACGGTCTTATCCGGAATACATACCTGGGCCTGCGCAAACTGTGCGCCGAACAACAGAAGCAATGAGCAGATGAAGTAATGTTGTTTCATAGTGATATATTGCTTCAAAAATACAGGGCATCCATGAGAATTCTATTGCTTGCGTTGAGCTTCCTGCTTCTTGCTGCCTCCGCCTTCGCACAGAACTTCACGTTTAAGGTGAGGGTGCAGGATCCGGACGGCGCTCCGCTGGAGGGTGCGATGGTCAGCTATGGCGGCAAAACCCTGCTTACCAACGCCCTTGGCGAGGCTGAGTTCCAAAAGGGAGATACCGGCGCGCTGTACATCAGCATGGATAACTACCAGAGCCAGCGCTATCCTTTGTTTTTTCCCAAGGATTACAGCAGCGATTTGGACCGTACCAAACGTGTGGTGCTGATGCCCGAAGCCGCCAGTGTTGGCGGTCCGGTGCTGATTAGGGTTCCGGATAAGAGCACGCTGGCCCTGCGCAGCCAGACCGTGGCTACGGAGCGCATGAAGCAATACCTGGTGCGCAACCGCAATCCCGCCGATCCTTCCAGCCTGGCAGAACAAATTCCGGGGGTGCATGTGGTGGACGGACAAATCAACATACGCAGCGGCAGCGGCTGGAGCTATGGAGCCGGAAGCCGCGTGGCGGTGCTGGTAGACGACCTTCCCATGCTGAGCGGCGACGCGGGCCAGGCCCAGTGGAGCTTTGTTCCTGTGGAATGGATTAAAGAAGTGGAAGTACACAAAGGTGCCGGCTCGGTATTGTATGGCTCCGGTGCCCTGAACGGGGTGCTGAACATCAAAACCATGCAGCCCGGAAGTAAGCAGCGTGCCGGCTTCAATACCTTCTACGGCTGGTACGACAAGCCTTCGGAACCCGGCCTTCGCTGGAACAGCCGTACCCGCAAACAGCAAGGCTTCTCCGCCTGGAGCCTGCAACAGAAAGGAAAGTTGGGCTATCGGCTGGGCCTGAACTACTACAACGACGAGGGCTACCGCATGGAAGAGTTCAGCGAGCGCCTACGCGTAAGCGCCGGTTTGGTTTGGAACATGTCGGCAAAGGCAAACTTCACACTCGACGCTTCGGTGATGAACAACAAATCGGGCTCCTTTCTGCTCTGGGAAAGCTATGAACTGGGCTATACCTCTTTCGACTCCGGATTCAACCATACCAACAGCAACCGGTTTAGTATAGACCCCAGGCTGAACCTGAAAACAGGTCGTTTGCGGCACAACCTGAGCGGACGTATCCTGAGCATCGACAACCGCAACAGCAACAATGACCCCAAGGCCGGCGACCAAAGCAATGCCAACATCCTGCGCTACGGCGAATACCGCCTCAGCGGCAACCTGGGCAGCAAAACCACCTGGACGGCAGGGGCTGTATGGTCGGGAGCAAATACCAGCTCACCCCTGTTTAGCGGAAAACAGAGTACCGAAAACAAAGCCGCTTTTGTGCAGGCCGATTATGCCGGTAAAAAACTGAACCTCAGCGCCGGAGCGCGCTATGAACATTATCGCCTGAATGAGCGCACCGATGCCCGGCCTGTATATCGGGTGGGCATGAATTACAAGCCTTGGCCTTTTTTACAGCTGCGCGCTTCCTGGGGCCAGGGTTATCGCTTTCCGACCATTGCCGAGAGCTTTATCAAAACCAGCGTGGGGCCGGTAAAGGTTTATCCCAATGCAAACCTGAAACCAGAAACCGGCAGCAATACCGAGGCGGGCCTGCGGCTCTTCTGGGGAAGAAAGGGCGGCGGCGTTTACGCGGACCTCTCGGTGTTTGACATGCGCTACCAGAACATGATGGAGTTTACCTTCAGCCAGTGGAGCAGCGATGCGAGCCCGGCAAACCTTTACGGCTTCGGCTTTATGAGTGTGAACACGGGCAATAGCCGGGTAAGCGGGGCCGAACTGAGCATAGGTGGCGACTTCAACACCGGCAAACTGCACTGGCAGATGCTGGGAGGTTATACCTGGTGTAAGCCCCTGGTAGATAATCCGGATTATGTTTACGGCAAAGACTCACTGGGCAGGGAGCTCAGCTTTCGCATCACGCGGAGCGATGACAACAACATCCTGAAATACCGCTATCGCAACATGGCCCGTATGGACATCCAGTGCGGTTACAAGCGGTTCGAGCTGGGCTGGAGCCTTCGCTACAACGGGCCGATAGAAAATATAGACCTTGCCTTCGTTTCCCTGCCCATCAACCTGTTCATCCTGGATGTGGAGAAGGCGCGGAAGGACAATGCCCAAGGCATGAGCATCATGGATGCGCGGGCCGCCTTCAGGTTTGGTCCGAAACGCGCTTCGCGGCTGGCATTCCTGGTGAACAACATCACCAACAAGGTGTATATGACAAGGCCGGCAGACTTGCGTCCTCCACGCAGCTTCCAGCTGCAGTTGCTGGCAGAATTTTAAGCGCAACAGGGATGCAGTTTTCGCTGTCGCCCTATCATTCCCGGCATCTGGAGGCAGTGATACGCTGTTATACCGAGGCGGTACTTCACAGTGCCCCCGGGTATTATACACCGGAGCAGATAGATGCATGGGCGCCGTCGGAGGTTTCTGCTTCGTCGTGGGTAGCGAGTTTTGCAGGGCACCAAGTGCTGCTGGCCCTGAGTGTAGAGGGCCGGGTACTGGGCTTTGCCGATTATCATCTTCAGAAGAAGAACATCAACCGCCTTTATGTGTCGCCGGAAGCCCAGGGAAAGGGCATAGGAACAGCCTTGCTCGCGTCAGTGGAACAGGCTTTGCTGGCGTTGGGCCTGCGTGGAGTGTTCAGCCTGGAAAGTTCGCTGAATGCCCGTGGCTTCTATGAGAAAAATGGATATTCCTGCACGGGTAGCCGTACCGTACTCTTCAACAGCATGGAATACCGCAACTTGCTGATGGAAAAGCAGATTTTGGGACGATAAATATCAGTTTCTTAGGAGCTGTTCCGCTGCCTTAGTAGTATTGAGGATAACAGATTATGAGCAGTCCTGAAATTTTAGTGTTAGATGATTTTTCTCCCGTTAGCGATAAAGCCCTTGAAGTAGCCGGCATTTGGGCGCATGCGCTGAAGCTGCAGCTGGCCGCCCTGCATATTTGTGCTGATGACGCGGCCTGTGAAGCGGCTAAAGTACACATGCGCGACCGCTCACTGAAGATGGCAGCGCCAGGCCTTGCCAAGGCTTTTGCCAGAACGGGAAACCTAATGAAGGAAATAAGAAGTTGCTACATCCATGAGCATCCCTTCATGCTGGTATTTGGCACCCATGGCATCCATGGCATACGGCAGGTGTTGTTCGGCGCCCACAGTACTCATATTGTTGAGGAAACGGCTTGCCCTGCATTGCTGGTGCAGCAGCAAACCACTGCGCGTCTGCCTGCCCGCTGGCTGATTCTGAACAATACGCCCTGGGATGCACATGCAGTGCACCGTCTGGGTAGTATCATGAAAAGCGCATCCAGCGATGTGGGGCTGCTGCACATTGGCCTCAATATGGAAGCGCTCACGGATGAGGATCATACTTCGCTGGAAGCCACAGGAAATTTATTCCGCGATGCCGGTGTTCAGGTCCATGCGGAAGGTTCCGTTAGGAAGGGTTTTGGCGCCGGCCTGAGCCACCAGGTGTATGAGCATCTGGGACAGGGAGGCTATGACCTGCTGGTGTTGAGCCGCCATATTTATCCCATCCTTGGAAAGGCCGCCTATGAAGCCGATTGTGAGGCGCTGATCAACAACCCGGCTGGAATCCCAGTATTGTTCGTTTAACGAAGCAGCCCGTAAGCCCCGAAAAGGGCCAATACCGCGAAGAAGGTCCTGCTGCCTTTTATATACTGATTCCAGGTGTACAACTGTTTCTCCTTTCGAATCTCTTTTCGGTAGGCTTCCGCGTAAGCCGGACGTTCCATCAGGCTGGAGTCGGCATAGATCCAGCGCTTATTAGGCGGCGTGGACAGCGAAATAGCCACGGTGGGAATCAGTCCTCCCAAGGGCGTGAGGAAAAAGGCCATCAACCCGGATGCAACACCCCCGGGGAATTGCTGGTTTCCGCGTGTGGCGTCCAATTGGGCGCGCATGCGAAGCTGTTCGTCGTTAAGTCCTGTTGTATCGTTCGGCAATGAAAGCGGCGCCCGCGACGTACCAGTGAAATAATACTGGATGTTCTTGTTTTCGTAACGGATGTAATCAATAAGCTTCGTGGGTATCCTGCGTTCCAGGCCTTGAAGGGTATCCGCAGGCTTCAGCACCACCCAGTCTCGGCCTGCATGGGTTACGTTACCTTCCATCACCAAGCTGTCGCGCAGAAATATCCGGTCCTGGGCCTGTAATTCAGGAATGAGTGCAAGCATAATGAACAACAGGAAATAGGAACAAGCGGGTTTCATGTATGGTTCTGAAAACGGGATATTCAAAAATATTCAATTTTCCCGGTTGGCAGAAGAGCGCAGGGAATGTTTGTTTAAACCGTTATCTGCTGCATTGAAAAAGCAAGAAACATCGTTGTGTAAAAGTTATGCAGTGAATTCATACTTTCTTATTCTACATCCTTGAATTTGCAACTATGGCAACGCGCAGCAAGCAGAAGGAGGCGAGAAAAATATTCGTTTTGGATACCTCAGTAATCCTCTTCGACCATCAGGCTTTCACCAATTTCCATGAGCATGATATCGCCATACCGATAACGGTGCTTGAAGAGTTGGATTTATTCAAGAAGGGCAACGATACGGTGAATTATGAAGCCCGACAATTCATCAGAAAAATGGATTTTATCACGGATGGGAAGGATTTAAATGACTGGATTGAACTAAGTAATGATGGACCTTCAAAACTGCGCATTATCATGCATCCGCAATCACCTTTAGAGCCCGACGCGGTGCGTATTTTCGGTGATCAGAAAAACGACCATCAGATTCTCAATGCCACTACATTTTTGAAAATGGAGAATCCCAAAAGAAAGGTTATTCTGGTAAGCAAAGACATGAACCTACGCATCAAGGCAAGATCGCTCGGACTTCATGCTGAAGATTACGAAACAGGAAAAATCAAGGATGTGGAGGGTTTGTATCGAGGAATCATGGAGGCTGACTGGACAGATTCAAAACTGATTGAACAATTCCACAGCAGCCGGAGTATCCCTTACGAGGAAATCGTAAAACATGAACCATACAGCAATCAGTTCGTGCTCATCAAAAACAATGAGAAATCAGCACTGGCCTTCTACCACAAGGCCAGTAAAACCTTGAACAAAATTGAAAAGATTACCGCCTACGGAATCAAACCCAAAAATGCGGAACAAACATTTGCCATGCATGCCTTATTCAACCCTGAAATCAAGTTGATTACCATACAGGGTGTGGCCGGCACGGGAAAAACACTTCTGGCGCTGGCAAGCGCTCTTGCACAACGCGCAGAATACCGACAGATTTATCTGGCAAGGCCGATTGTTCCGCTAAACAATAAGGATATCGGATTCCTGCCCGGTGATGCCCAGCAGAAGATAAATCCTTACATGGAGCCGCTTTGGGATAATCTAAAACTGATTCAGGGGCAGTTCAAGGAAACATCAAAAGATGCCCAAAGGATCAAGGAACTTTTACAGGCTGAAAAGCTGGTGGTTACACCCCTGGCTTATATACGCGGAAGGAGCCTTGCGAACATTCTGTTTATTGTGGATGAAGCCCAAAACCTTACTCCGTTGGAAGTAAAAACCATCATCACCCGTGCCGGTGAAGGAACAAAAATTGTATTTACCGGAGACATCTACCAGATTGATACTCCTTATCTGGATGCACAGTCAAACGGCTTGTCTTATCTGATTGACCGATTCAAGAATCAAGAGCTTTACGCCCATATTACGTTGGAGAAGGGAGAGCGAAGCGATTTGGCGAACCTGGCGAACCGCCTTTTGTAGGATTCCATAAACACAACATCATACAGGGGTTATAAACAGGCCTGAATATCGTTGTTCCATGAAACAACATATCGCCATCTTATACGCCGACAGTCGCTTCACTCCCTGGAAGGAAAACGTGGATACCTCTACCGTAAAAAAAGTACATCAGGCATTGAGTCCAACCTATGAGGCGGACATCATCCATATGGTTGAACCATGCCTGGCCTTGGCTGAACTTTTATCCGAATACGATTGCGTGGTGAATTTATGCTATGGTTTCAAGAATATGATGCAATGGGAAGTGGCTGCCTGGCTGGATGAGCATCGAATTGTTCATCTGTCCTCATCAGGCATTGTACAAAAAATCGTACAGAATAAACTTCAGGTAGAAGCCCTACTCAGTGGGTTTGGCCTGCCTGTTGCAAGGACCATTACTTCCGCAAATCAGATAGAAGACCGTACGTATATTATTAAACCGGTTTCAGGTGGTTGCCACCGCAATATTTCAATTGTTCGTGGTGATGAGCTTTATCAGAAATACTTCCTCCTGGACCCCGCTGAATGGATGATACAACCTTACATTGAAGGTCGCGAGTTTTCTGTAGCCATTTTGCCCGACGCATCAGGCCTTAGCTTCCAAGCACTTTATCCGGTAGAAATTGTTCCCTATCCTAAGCGTGAAGTGTACATCGCCGGCCAGGAATACGGTACCACAGAACGTGATTTCCATCCGGTGCTGGAACCTGTTCTGCATGATGAACTAATCCGCGTAGCTCTTTCAGCGCATAGGTACACAGGCCTTGAGTATTTCTCACGCTGCGATTTCAGGGTGCAAAACAACCATGTATATCTTCTTGATGTGAATGCCATGCCCAATCTGCATCCGGTTAGAAGTCTGTTCCCGCAAATCCTCCGCCATCAGAACATGAGCATCAAAACTCTGTTGAAGCGTATGTTGGCTCGTCGTCACTTTCTGCACCAAGGAACCGGTAAGAATAGTACTGAAGGATCAGTTTATATATCCTTGAATTAATACATTGCTGATCATCAGCAGCAGTATGGGCAGGATATAACGCATGTTTCAGGCTCAGGCGCAAAAAAAACCTCAATTCGAAAGTTCAGGAGGGGTTTTCCGGAATTTGTCCTGCGGTCACTGAGTAGGCGAAACGCAGTGGAGCCGTAGCCCGGTCAATGAGTAGGCGAAACGCATTGAAGCCGTAGCCCGGTCACTGAGTAGGCGAAACGCAGTGGAGCCGTATCAGCTTGCCCCGACTGTAGCGAAGCGTTGGGGAAGTGAAACCTTGCAGCATCTCGATACAACTCCGCTTCGCTGCGGTTACCGCGAGGCTTTGCTCGCGGTTATAAACTCGATGACCGTTCACTGAGTAGGCGAAACGCAGTGGAGCCGTAGCCTGGTCACTGAGTAGGCGAAACGCAGTGGAGCCGTATCAGCTTGCCCCGACTGTAGCGAAGCGTTGGGGAAGTGTAGAGACCCGTGCATCTCGATACACCAACGCTTCGCTGGGGTCAACGACCGCGAGCGGCATACCTGATTTTGGCGGTGTTTTCATAAGTTCGGTATCGTCTTGCCATGTGAAGGCATTTCCGTGCTTCAATAAGGGCTACAATATCATTCTGGGCAGAAGTAGTTTACGTTCGTTTAAATTAGGGTTTAAGGGATTTATATAGCCTTTTCATGTCTGCCAGAACATTTGGCATGCTGATATTTATGGTGAAATCACCTCCATGGCCTATACTGTTCCGCTGTTTATAGTAGCGTTCAATTAATTGAAAATCAAAACCCTTAATTTCAGTCAGTAAAGCAACTCTTTCCATTAAATTAATGCGGTCTTTCCTCCTTGCAATGATGCCCCAGGTGCGTTTTGATTTCCAATCGCTGAGTGATGATGTTTTCGTATCAATCAACTTATCCGATAGGCTTCGTATTCTATCCTCAAGTCTGCTGAACATAAATAAGAAGTAGGCCTGATCATTGAGTTGCCGCTTTTTATTCAAATAGAATTTCTTTCGATGAGCACTCTTTAAAGTAGTTATCGCTTCGGATTGAGCATAGGCGGCATCTATTTCCAGATATGTCTGGCCCAAGTGGTCAAAGACATTCATATAGATGAATTTGAATCAAGTATTTCAAGGAAACTCTGTTTATTTAAGGAAACACCTTTATTCAGATTGCCATTATACAATATCCAATCCGGTGTTATTTTGAACTCGGCAGCATCAATCAGTATATAACTCTTCTTGATAGCGAGTATGTCAATTCTCCCTTTGGTTCCAATCACCCATAGCCCTTTCGGGATGACAGTCAGTATGGATTGTTTTCCTTTTACAATCACCGCAGAATCCATTTCAGTTTTGGGGATTCCACATCGGTACATGGGTTCCTCATACATCGGATACTTGGTGCCTGGCTTCAGCAAGTTTTCGGTATCTTTCAGCCAAAGTTGGATGTCAGCATAAAGTTCCGCAATCCTTTTTTTCCAGTCACGAATTTGACGCTCAACCTCTTGTTTACTAAATTCATTCATAATGTAAAGTATTAAAGTTAAAGATGTTTAAAATGATGTACGAAAATAGTAAATTTTATCATTCCGCTATTATGGTACATTTTCAATTCTTACTCCGAAAAAACCTTTTACCACGAATCAACGCCTGAGGAAGCCTTCTTCACTGATAGATGAGTTTTTCCCGTCAGCATCGAAACATTTTTACCCTCATTATTGTACCTTCTCTGAACGATGGACCACCAACACATTCACACCCTTGGCGCCTTGAAGGCAGCCGGCTATCAACCCAAAAGCATTAAAGAGGAACTACGCAGCAACCTGATAGCGGCCCTCCGTGCACGCAAGCCGGTTTTCAGCGGCATCCTGGGCTATGAACACTCTGTGATTCCTGATCTGGAACACGCCATCCTCTCCGGGCATCAGATCAACCTGCTCGGGCTTCGTGGTCAGGCCAAAACCCGCATGGCGCGCCTGATGACGCAATTGCTCGATGAATGGGTTCCGGTGCTGGAAGGAAGTGAACTGAATGAAGATCCTATGGCGCCCCTGCTGGATGCCTCCCGTCAGTTAATCGAGGAACGCGGCGACGCCACGCCGGTTACCTGGATGCACCGCAGCGAACGCTATGTGGAGAAACTGGCCACGCCCGATGTTTCCGTTGCCGACCTGATTGGCGATGTGGATCCCATCAAGGCCAGCAACCTGAACATCCCCTACAGCGACCCGCGCGCCATCCACTTCGGATTGATACCGCGCAGCCACCGCTGCATCTTCGTCATCAACGAACTCCCTGACCTACAGCCGCGCATTCAGGTGGCCCTGTTCAACATCCTGCAGGAAGGCGATGTGCAGATTCGCGGGTTTAAACTCCGTCTGCCGCTGGATATTCAGTTTGTATTTACCGCCAACCCGGAAGACTATACCAATCGAGGCAGCATCGTCACGCCGCTGAAAGACCGCATCGGCAGCCAGATCCTGACGCATTATCCCAAGGACATCGAAACGTCCATGGCCATCACTGTGCAGGAGGCGAAACTCAGCGAAGCCCAGCGCAGCACCGTGGACATCCCCGACCTCATGCGCCTGCTCATGGAACAAATCGCATTTCAGGCGCGGAAAAGCGAGTTTGTAGATCAGAAAAGCGGGGTGTCGGCACGCCTCAGCATCTCGGTGTTTGAGCAGGTGGTCAGCGCCGCTGAGCGCAGGATGATCCTGAGCGGCGACAAAAATACCGTGCTGCGCGTAGCCGACCTCTATGCTGCTGTGCCCGCCATCAACGGAAAGATTGAAATGGTGTATGAAGGCGAATTGGAAGGCCCTTACCATGTGGCGCTGAACCTGATTATTCAGAGTATCCGCGAATCCTTCACCGCCTATTGTCCGGTGGAAGGCAAGGCGCGCAAAAACGACAAGAAGCCTTTGGATCCGTACCGTGAGGTGACCCGCTGGTTTGGCGAAGGCGCCTTGCTGGACTTGTCGCTGGACATGAGCGATGCCGAATACCGCAAGGAGCTGGAGAAAGTGCCCGGGCTGTACGATCTGGCCCTGAAGTATTTCCCCCATCTGTCAGATGCCGCCCACCACTACACAGCCATGGAGCTGATTTTGCACGGTCTGGCCGCAGTTTCCAAGTTGAGTAAAACCTACCACGACGGCAGCATGCAGTTTGCAGACCTCTTCGGCAGCATCCTCCCGGGAAATGAGGAAGAGCGCAACGGATAAGGCAAATGGAACTATTTTTGTTTTAACCGGAATATGAACACCAGAATCTTTGCCTTCGCGCTTATGCTCAGCCTTCCCGCCTGTGATATCCTGCAACATGCAGTAAAAATCAGCGAGCTGAATCCCATTCCCACAGAATCTGAAGTGGTTGCCGGCCTCAAAGAAGCCCTGCGCAACGGCACCGGCAACGGGGCCGATATGTTGGCCAAACCGGGCGCCTTCTTCAACAACAACCTGATTAAAATCCTGTTTCCACCCGAAGTGGCCAATATCGAGCAGAAACTGCGTGCCATTGGCTTGGGTACTGAGGTGGACCGTGCGGTGAAGGCTTTGAACGAGGGCGCTGAAAAGGCCATGCTGCAGGCGAAACCCATCTTCGTCAATGCCATCAGCAACATGAGCTTCAGCGATGCCATGGGCATTCTTAAAGGCGGACAGGGTGCTGCCACCAATTACCTCAGAAACACCACCGGAACAGCCCTCCGTGCGGCCTTCAAACCTACCATCACCGAAGCCCTGAACAGCGTGGGCGCTACCCGCTACTGGGGTGATTTGTTCAGCGCCTACAACAAGCTTCCCTTGGTAAAACCCGTGAACACCGATCTGGAAGGCTACGTAACCGAAAAGGCAACCGTGGCCTTGTTTTCGGAAATTGAGAAAGAGGAAAATGCCATCCGTTCCAACCCCGCCAAGCGCGGTACCGAACTGCTGAAGAAGGTCTTTAATTACGCCGATTTGCAGTAGTTTTTCAGCAGACGGCGTTTGCGCATTTAATGTCTGTTTAAGCCATTGAACGAATAAACCGTGTTTGGGTTGTACTTGGGATATCTATTGCCTTATTTTACCTTTTCATGCGGTTTGTTCTGCCTGTGGTATTGTATGCCTGCCTGTTCTCGGCAGCCCGTCTGCACGGGCAGGACGCAGATCCTTTGCAGCAGCGCTACAGCATCCAGCTGGAGCAGCAGCCCCTGGAATTCATCCTCCGCCAAATAGAAACGCAGGCCCGGATTTCCTTTCACTATGACGCGGCCCTCCTAAGCCCCGGTCGCTTGTTCAGCATGAACATACACCGTCGCAGGCTGGAAGATGCCTTGCGCGAGCTGCTGTGGGAAGCCGGCCTGAGTTACAGAAGGGAAGGCCCACACCAGCTGGTATTGCAGGCCTTGAAAGCCGCAAATAAAATTGGCCGGGAGTTTCGCATCAGCGGTCTTGTTACCGATTCTATGGGAGGGGATAAGCTGGCGGGGGCGCTCATAGCGGCAGAAGGCAGCTCCAGAATGTGCTTCAGCAATGAACAGGGCTATTTCAGCCTGCTGCTGCCGGAAGGTACAACACAGCTGCGCATCAGCTACCCCGGATACCGCACCCAGCGCGATACGCTGCGCGGTGGCCGCGATTATGTGCGGGACTACAGGCTGAGGGACATCTCCGGCTTGGATAAAATCACCATTTATGCCCCGGAACAAATGGACCTCCGGCCCGTCAGAAGCGGACAATCAGATCAGGTAGGCATCAATAAAAGCAAAACCCAAAGGCTGCCTTTTTTGCTGGGAGAGCCGGATTTATTCAAGGCCTTTATGTGGTATCCCGGGGCTTACGGAGGCGGCGAGGCCATGTTCGGCCTGCATGTGCGCGGGGGAAGCCCTGATCAGAACCTGGTGCTCCTGGACGGTGTGCCGGTGTTTAATGCCTATCATTTGTTCGGCGTATTCGGCATTTTCAACAATGACATCGTGAACAGCGCGGTATTGCACAAGGGCAGCATCAGCGCAGCACAGGGCGGCCGTCTGAGCAGTGTTGTGGATGTACACACCCTGGAAGGCAACGCATCTCGCCTGAAGGGCTCCGTTTCGCTCGGCGTATTGGGTTCCAGGATGATGCTGGATATTCCCTTGCGCAAAAACAGCACCAGCCTGTTGGTTTCAGCACGGCGCAGCTATCTTGATTTCATGGCCGATGTTTTTGGACGGCTCAGCGGCGCCACCGATACACTGGGAAATAACGGATACTACTTCTATGATGCCAACCTGAAGCTGACCCATCGCTTTTCCAAGCGCAGCCGTATTCAGGCGCTGGGATATATAGGAGAAGATCGCTTGTATTATACCGATTATAGTCGCTATGGAAGTGACAGCATCGTGAACAAAGAGCGCCGTAATCAACAAAACAGTTGGGGAA
>CANHRE010000038.1 GCA_947463095.1 Flavobacteriales bacterium
CTGCTGCGCGCAGCCATGCAGAAGCTGAGCCTGAGTGCCCGCGCCTACGATCGAATACTGAAGGTGAGCCGCACCGTGGCAGACCTCGCAGGAAGCGAAAATATAAAGGTAGAACATCTTGCAGAAGCCATCCACTACCGCAGCCTGGACCGGGAAAACTGGGGAAATTAGGACCTTCGGATATGATTGAACTGTGAAAGTAAAGGTGTAGTGCAGGTTTTGCCAGACACAACACAAACACAGTGAAAACGGAGGTCTTGCAACAGCAGGTTCTGTAACCGGAAGGCTGCGACTTCGCTCAGCCACCGGTTGCTTCAATGGCCGAAGTCATCCACTACTGAATGCTGGAAAGAGGGCATTGGGGCGTTGAAGCTGCAGGATTTGTAAAGCGAAGTGGTATTACCCGTTCATACTCACTAGGAACTCCAGGTTGTCCCGTGTTCCTTCCATGTATTTCAGCATGGTATTCATCGCTTCTTCGGGGGTCATGTCGCTGAGGTAGTTGCGCAATACCCACATCCGCTGCAAAGTTACCTTGTCGAGCAAGAGGTCTTCTCGGCGGGTGCTGCTGGACGTGATGTCAATGCTTGGGAAAATGCGCTTGTTGGCCAGCTTGCGGTCCAGTTGCAGTTCCATGTTACCGGTGCCCTTGAATTCTTCAAAGATGACCTCGTCCATCTTACTGCCGGTTTCAATCAGGGCCGTAGCAATGATGGTCAATGATCCGCCGTTTTCAATGTTTCTTGCTGCTCCGAAGAAACGCTTGGGCTTATGCAGGGCATTGGCATCCACACCGCCGGATAATATTTTACCAGACGCCGGTTGTACGGTATTGAACGCCCTCGCCAGCCTGGTGATAGAATCCAGCAGGATTACAACGTCATGGCCGCATTCCACCAAACGCTTGGCTTTTTCAAGCACCATGTTGGACAGCTTTACGTGCTTGTCGGCAGGCTCATCGAAGGTAGATGCAATGACCTCAGCCCTTACGTTGCGGGCCATATCGGTCACTTCTTCGGGACGTTCATCTACCAACAGGATCATGAGGTAAACCTCCGGATGGTTTGCCGCTATGGCATTGGCAATACCCTGTAGCAGCCAAGTCTTGCCGGTTTTAGGCTGGGCCACGATGAGTCCGCGCTGTCCTTTTCCGATGGGGGAAATCAGGTCAATGATACGGTTGCTGTAATTACCCGCTTTGTCACAAAGGTTCAGTTTTTCCTGCGGAAACAGCGGGGTGAGGTGTTCAAAGCCCACGCGGTCGCGAACTTCCTCGGGTGTTTTGCCATTAATCTGCTCCACCTTCACAATGGCAAAATACTTTTCTCCTTCTTTTGGAGGGCGGATGCTGCCTTTAACGGTATCACCGGTTTTCAGGCCCAGGCTTTTGATGATGTTGCCAGGTACATATACGTCATCCGGTGAAGCCATATAGTTATAATCCGGAGAGCGCAGGAATCCGAATCCGTCGGGAACCAGTTCCAAAACCCCCTGGGTGCTGACCACGCCTTCCATTTCCAAGAGGTTGCCGAAATGTTCTTTGCGGCGACGGTCCTGCTCGTTTATCTGTTGCTGCTGCTGGGGAGGATTTCCGCTTTCAGGATGAGTCTCCTGATGCTGAGGATGTTTCCGTTCTACCACAAATTGTTTTCTGGGCAGCTCGGGGCGTTCGCGCTCTCTCCGCTGCACCCTCGGCTCAGTTACTTCGGGCAAGGCAGTTGCCAGATCTTCGGCCGTGATAAGGGTATTTACGGGAGGCGTTGGCGTTGTTGCCTCTTCCTTGAGTGGCTCCACTTCCTGTTCCTCGGTTTTTTGCACGCGTTGCCTGCGTCTGCCTTGTTCCTGGCGCTGCTTCTCGGGTTTATTTGTCTTAGCCTCAGGCTCGCTGCCGGTAGCTGCCGGTTTTGTGTCCTGCGCCGTGAGGATGGCTTGTATGAGGTCCTGCTTCCTGAGGGTTTCTAGGCCCTGGATACCAGCAGTTTCTGCGACTTGTCGCAAATCAGCAACTGACATAATAGTCAGTTTTTTTCTGTCAAACATGATTGATGAAAAGAATAAGCAAAATGATGCGCTGCATGAAGCAGCAGGCTAAACCGATGTAGAGCCATCGTGATAAGCCGCTGCAAGAATAATGAAAAATGTTGAACCTGCCAACTGTCGTGATGAACAAAGGGATTTCAGCGCCTTACCCATCGTACGACTCAAAGAAGTATTGTCTGCGGTTGTACCCCATTTCTTTGAGTTTCCGCCTGGTTTCGCTCAGCATGGCCGTCCAGCCGCAGACCAGGAAACGCGCATCTCGGCCATCGGTAAACAGTTGCTCATAGATGGGGTGTACGTAGCCATGGGCAATTCCTGCAGCCTCTTCTCGGCTCAGCGTAGGCAGGTAGCAGAAGTTGGGGTACCGGGCTGCCAGTGCAGTCATTTCTGCATGATACAGCGCCTCAGCAGCGTAACGATTTCCGGATATCAGATAGAACTTCCGCGTATCTCCCTTTTGGAGGGCATCCAGCAACATAGAACGAAACGGCGCAATGCCTGTTCCGGTGCAGATCATGCACACCTCGGTGCCATCGGCAGGCAGGGTGAAACTGCCCCTTGCTTCGCTGAGGTAGAGTGTGTCACCGGGCTTCATGGCAAACAAGGCAGGGCTCATGTAACCATCAGGCTTCAGGGAGATGCAGAGTTCCAGTTCGGCGTTGCCCGGTCTGTTGGCAATGGAATAGCTGCGCTCGGTGCCACCCGCTTCCATGGCAATGGCCACAAACTGCCCCGCCACGAAAGGCACAGGCTGCTCCGGCACCAGAAAAAACGAGCGAACCAGGGCATGGTGTTGTTCGATCCGGACAATCTGCGCGCGCTGCATGGGGCAAAGGTAGAAAAAGTGGAAAGTGGAAAGTGGAAAGTGGAAAGTGGTAAGTGGTAAGTGCGGGTTTGTCAATGCCTGAAATACGTTGACCGTTTGAAACGAGCGACAGGAGACTTATCCTCCCGCCGCTCCTTGCGGTCACTGAGTAACAGCTAGGCTTTACTCCCGGTCGCAGACTCGATGACCGGGCTCACCATGACATTGTTCATTGGGTCTTATCCGTGGTTCGTGGTTCGACACGCTCACCATGACAAAGGGCTCAGGATGACAGCAGGAAGATAGGCGTGGTTCTCCGTCAGCTTACCCGGATTTTGTCGAAGAAAGCGACAGCATAACAATATCTGTTATGCCCTATGGCATTAAAGTAAAATCAAAAAACAGTAATCTGATTTCCACCTGCTTCCGGCGCCGCCCAATCTATCAGCTTCAGGGCGGTTTTGATGCCTTCTTGTGCCACGGTAACACTGGGGTTTCCGTCGTAGCCCATGGATAGGTGACAGGTGTCGTAGCCTGCATTAAGTACTTTAAGCATCTTCTTGTTCTGCCTGGCGATTTCTTTCCGGTACTTGATGATGTCCGGTCGCCCTTTCAACGGAAATTTCTCCTTCAGGGCATATAATACCCCATTCCACAAGGTGTTGCCCGCCATTTTAACATATTTGGGGTCTGAATAGTAGTCGCCATCTTTCTCCGCCATTTGCAGACATAAGCGGGCGTTCTCCACGTAACGCAGGGCTTCGGCTCTATGGCTTTTGCACGGTCCTGATTTTTTATGTTTTAAAATATTCATAATTAAAAAAGTAAGAATGATCGAATTTAATGATTGATGGCTAATTCAGAAAGTACCTTAGTGCAATAAGTATTTTTAAATGCCTGTTGGATGAAACAGCAGCGAATGGGGATAAGGGAATCAACGATGGCAAAGGTTCGTGCCTTAAATCATGTTTGAGGTCTTATGTCCCATTGTTTCTAATGAACAATATGAACCTGAAATAAGCGCTATTCAGATTTGATTTTTACGATTTTACCATCGCGCATCACGCGGCTACCGCGAGGCTTTACTCCCGGTCGCAGACTCGATGACCGTTCACTGAGCAGGCGAAACGCAAGTCGCACTGTTGGAGGAGTTGTTGAAGCTGAAGAAATGAATATGGTTAAAGTAATTTATGTTGCTTCAGGTACCCATGAGTGCATACCCCAATCGTTGAAAATTAGACCGAACGTTTTTTATACTTAACTTGCAGTATGGTAAATTATCAGGAAAGGCTGTTTATTGACCCTGAAGTACGATTTGGGAAACCTTGTATCCGTGGAACGAGAATAACGGTGTATGATGTGCTCAGTTTGTTTGCGTCCGGAATGAGTCTGCCTGAAATCCTGCAGGATTTTCCTGAACTCAGGGAAGAAGATATACAGGCGGTATGGGCTTATGCCGCAGACAGAGAACATTCGCTCATGATTGCATCGTGAAGCTGCTGTTTGATCAGAATATTTCTTTCCGTGTAGTCAAAGCGCTGGATGTGATTTTGCCTTGTGCGCAGGTTAGAGCACTGGGGTTGGAAAATGCCAGAGATGTTGATATCTGGAAATATGCGCTTGAGCACGGTTATTCCATTGTTACTTTCGATGCCGATTTTTCTGATTTGGTCACCTTAAAAGGACATCCGCCCAAAGTCATCTGGTTAAGAACCGGAAATATGTCAACTTCCGTCTTGATAGAGGTTTTTAAGAAGCATGCGCCGCTGATTTCCCTATTTCACTACAGTACAGAACATAAACACCTGGGTTGCCTCGAGATACATGGCTAAGCTGTGCATGTAAGAGAAGAATCAAATAACGAGCCTGTCGAAGGACGTTCAATGGTTCGAGGTACTCACGCCGATCACTTCGCTCCGGTCACTGAGTAGGCGAAACGCAGTGGAGCCGTATCAGCTTGCCCCCCCCTGTCGCTGCGCTTACGGGGCAGGCGGTAGCGAAGCGTTGGGGAAGTGAAAATGCTTAGCATCTCGATACACCTTCGCTTCGCCTTCAGCAACCGCGAGGCCTTGCTCCCGGTCGTAGACTCGATGACCGGGCAGAGAACGACAGGGAAAGTCGAGGGACACCATGATAAAAAATCCATCGCTCCCTAACTCCCAAACTCCCATGGTTCGTGGTTCGACATGCTTTCCATAACATTCTTCACGATCCATTACCTCGCCTATTTCCCAACTATCCCCGCCCGCAGGTATTTTTGCTTCATGAACTGGCTTTGGGTAGCCCTCGGTGGGGCCATAGGTAGCTGCGCGCGCTTCGCGTTGTCGCTGGCATGGCCTTTCGATGGAAAGGGGTTTCCCTTGGCTACGCTTTCGGTGAACTTGTTCGGCTGTCTGCTCATTGGCATACTGGTGCCCCTGTTGCCTCAGGGCTGGCCGCGCCTCCTGCTCATCAGCGGGGTGCTCGGCGGCTTCACCACCTATTCCGGCTTCGGCCTGGAAACCCAGATGCTGCTCCAGGAAGGCCGCAACGGGGCAGCATTAGCTTATCTGCTCATCACCGTTTTGGGTGGAATCATCTGCACCGCCGCCGGCTGGAAAGCGGCACAGTTTATGAACCTTTCTGCCTCATGAAGATGCGTTTTTTGCTGTTGTCTGTTTTAATGGGTTTTTCCTCCTTCGGGAAGCTGTTTGCGGCGCAAATTCTGGTGCCTATGGACGAATCCCAGAAAGCGCACCTCAAGGCCTATGGGCTCACCTACTGGGTGCTGGCAAAGGGTGCAGAAGCGCAGTGGCTGCTGAACTACCGCGGCGGCAGCTTCATGTTTAGCCACAGTACAGAAGCGGAAAATGAATGTAAAATCCGCGGCGTGGGTTATGAAGTCATCACCGAAGCCAACGCTAATGCCATCCTGGCCACCATTTCCAATCCCGACGTGAACATGGAGGCTGTGAAGCTGCTGAAGGTGCCGCGCATCGCTGTGTATTCGCCCAAGTCCAAGCAACCCTGGGATGATGCCGTGACGCTGGTGCTCACCCATGCCGAGATTCCCTACGATGTGGTATTCGACGATGAAGTGCTGCAGGGCAAACTGCTTCAATACGACTGGCTGCACCTGCACCACGAAGACTTTACCGGACAATACGGCAAGTTCTGGGCAGGTTTCTCACAGGCCGGCTGGTACCGCGAGCAGGTGGCCGAGGCAGAAGCCATCGCTGCGCGGAACGGATACAGTACCGTGCAGCAGCTCAAAGGCGCGGTGGCGCGCATGATCCGCGACTTTACCATGGGCGGCGGCTTCCTGTTTGCCATGTGCAGCGCCACCGATACTTATGACATCGCATTGGCTGCCGAAGGGGTTGATATCTGCCAGGATGTGTTCGATGGCAGCCCCGCCGACCCGGCAGCACAGCAAAAGCTTGACTTTAACAAATGCTTTGCCTTCCAGAACTTTCAAATCGAATTGAATCCCTACGTCTATGAACACAGCAGCATCGACGTAAATCCCCTTACCCGGCGCATCAGCGAAGAGCAGGACCTGTTCACGCTGTTCGACTATTCGGCCAAGTGGGACGTGGTTCCGGCCATGCTCTGTCAAAACCATACCCGCACCGTGAAGGGCTTTATGGGACAAACCACGGCCTTCAACAAGCAGTATGTGAAAAGCAACGTAACCGTCATGGGCGAAAATGCTTCCCTGGGTGAGGCCCGCTATATCCATGGAGAATACGGCAAAGGCACCTGGACCTTCTACGGCGGCCATGACCCGGAAGATTACCAACACCATGTGGGCGAACCGCCTACAGATTTGGCGCTGCACCCTTCTTCACCCGGCTATCGCCTGATTCTAAACAACATCCTGTTTCCTTCGGCCAAAAAGAAGAAACTGAAAACCTGAGCCGATGAACTTCTTCTGTCATTCAAACAACACTCCATGCGCATCCAGGAGCTGAGCAGCGCGCAGAATCCGCGCATTCGGGAGCTGGTGCATCTGTTGGATAAGTCACGGGAGCGGCGTAGGCAGCGACTTGTGGTGGTGGAAGGATTGCGGGAAATCTCGCTGGCCTTACAGGCAGGTATTCAGCCGCAGGCGCTTTTTTTCTGCGGAAGAAATACGCCCCTGCTCATGCTGGAACCCTTGTTGCACGGAGTGGAGGAATTGCCCCTCTTTGATGTGAAGGAAGAGGTTTTTGCCAAGATTGCCTATCGCGACGGCGTCGCCAATGCGGTACTGCTGGGCAGTACGCCTGACATCGGATTGACGCAGTTTCGTCCAAACGCATCCTGGATAATGATCATAGAAGGGGTGGAGAAGCCCGGTAACCTGGGCGCCATTTTCCGCTCTGCGGATGCTTCCGGTTGCGGCGGCATCGTGGTATGTGACCCAGCCGCTGACTTATTTCACCCCAACGTGCTGCGCAGCTCACTGGGGTGTGTATTTACTGTGCCTACGGCAGTGGCCGCTGCCACCGATGCCATAGCCTGGCTGCATGCTGAGGAATACAATGTGTTTACCACTTACATGGATCGGGAAGGGCAATGGCTGGAAGCAGGGCTCCGGGGTAAGGTAGCCGTGGCACTGGGTACAGAAGCCAGCGGGCTTTCTGAGATTTGGCAATCCCAGAATGCCGGAAACCTGCGCATCCCCATGAAGGGTGCCATTGATTCGCTGAACGTAAGCAATGCCGCCGCCGTCATCATGTATGAAATTTTCAGGCAGCAACAATCTGCTTCTTAACTTTGCACCATGCAGCCGGATACCAGCCACTTTAAAATCCTTCTGGTCATCAGTGAGTTCCTCATTACGGGTGTGGTCTTTGCCGGTGTATACCTGATTTTCAGGAACTTCAAAAAGAGAGAAGAAGCCCAGCGCAAAAGGGATAAGAGTTTGTAGGGGTTCACAGACGGTGGGCAAGCTGCTCCCCCACCCCCACGGTGTCTTGCTGCGTGTCATGGTGAGCATGTCGAACCACAGTGGGGGCAAGCAGTTGCTCCGCAACTCGGTGGGGGCAGGCGGGAACCGGTGCACTTACCACTTACCACTTACCACTTACCACTTACCACTTACCACTTATCCCTTATCCCTTATCCCTTACCTCCCACATTCCCCTGCCCGCCACCAGGTTACTCCAGCGGCTTCCGCTTCACAGGCATTGCCATAGGTTATACTGTCGCAGCCGCAAACCGGCAGGTAGATCCGTGTACAAATGGCGTTGGGGTTAATCTTGCTGCTGTCCACGCAGCCTTTCTTTACCGGAACAATAACGTTCTTTATAGTGCTGTCCTTGGTGATTCCGGCCGTGTTCGTACTCACTTGTCCGCGTTTTGCCGCGCAGGATATCAGCGCCAGTAAGGCTGCGGAAATGAACAGATGCTTCATGCTTCGATGGTTGGGATATCGCCTTCCACCACCAGCCTGCCGGCGGTCTTCGCGCGAATTTCATCAACAGTAACACCCGGTGCGATTTCCTTCAGCTCAAATCCGCGTTCGGTGATGTCGAACAGTCCCAACTCGGTAACCACCTTGCGCACACACCCAACTCCCGTGATGGGCAGGGTGCAGGCCGGCAGCAGTTTACTCTGTCCGTCTTTGCTGGTATGCATCATGGCCACGATGATGTTGCGTGCAGAGGCCACCAGATCCATGGCACCGCCCATGCCTTTCACCATCTTACCTGGAACCTTCCAGTTGGCGATGTCGCCGGTGTCGCTCACCTCCATGGCGCCGAGTACCGTGAGGTCCACCTTGCCGGCACGGATCATTCCGAAGGAAGTGGCCGAATCAAAAAATGCCGCTCCGGTAGCTGTGGTAATGGTCTGCTTGCCCGCGTTGATCAGGTCGGGGTCTTCTTCTCCTTCAAAAGGAAAAGGACCCATGCCCAGCAGGCCGTTCTCGCTTTGGAGTACAACCTCCACACCTTCCGGTATATAGTTGGCCACCAGGGTGGGGATGCCGATGCCCAGGTTCACATAGTAACCGTCTTTCAATTCTCGCGCGATGCGCTTCGCAATGCCGAATTTATCTAACATGGTCGCTGCAAAGTTCTGTGTTCAGAGGCTTACGCCCAACTCCGAGATGACGTGGTCGGCGCCGCTTACATATTTCATCACGTACAATACATAGCGGATGTCCACCCCAATGCTGCGGCTATATTCCGAACTCCAGGCGAAGTCATTCAGCGTGGCAGTCCAGGCGCGGTCAAAGTTCACGCCGATGAGTCTGCCATCTGCGTCCAGCACAGGACTTCCGCTGTTGCCGCCGGTGGTGTCTAGGTTGTACAGGAAGGCCACTACCACTTTGCCGCTGCGCGGGTCTTTATACATGGGAGGCACATCCTTCACCCGCAGCTTGTCGGCCTGCTCGCGGGTCAGGGTGTAATCGTGCTCCGTATTGGCCTTTTCAAAAACGCCGTCGAGCGTGGTATAGGGGGCATTCCATTCGCCATCATTGGGGGTGTATCCTTTAATGTTCCCATAGGTGAGGCGAAGGGTCGAATTGGCATCGGGCGTAAATCCTTCCTTGCGGTCAAATTCTTTCAGTTCAATATAGCGGGGCAGGAGGGAGCGCAGCAGGTTATCGCGCTGCACGTCGTTCTGTTCAATTTGAATCAAGAGGGGAAGCAGAGCAGTGGCCAATTCTGTAAGTCCGTCCTTGTAGGCTAGGAATTTAGCAGGGCTGTTGCGCAGGAGGCCCATCATGGCTGCGGTATCTGAAAGCCGGGTTTTCTTCTTCCAGTCGGCAAACCACTGGTCTACATTGCCCAAGCGGTCAAACTCTGCAGGACGCATTCCCGAAGGCAGCATGGCGCAGCGCTGCAGCAGCTCTTTCAGACATAGTTCTTCAAATTCCACATCTTCGATGCGGTAGGCTTTATTGGCTTCCTCCAGCAAAGATTTCTGGATTTCAGCAAGCTTTGTTTTATTGGCTGCATATTCCTTCCTGCCCCGGGCCAGCATCACCGCCAGGTAGAACTGGGGCACGTCGTTAACCAGGCGTTGCAGCAGAAAATTGCGTGGAAACTCGCCAATGCGGGCCTGATAGGTTTCGCGGATTTCCGGGAACAGTTTATCGTACTTCATCCACTCGGGAGCGGTTTGGGTGAGTCCTTCCAGGCGTGCATCCTCGGCCTGTTTTTCCTGCAGGAGGGTGGTGCGGCGCAGTCCCTGCATCTTGCCGCGGAAGTTTTTCTCGGTATTGCTCAGGCCTTGGATGTCATCATAGAAATTCGCATAGCGGGCCTTGTTGTTTTCACCCAGCTTTTTCATCATGTTGATTTGCCATCCAAACCAGTTACTTACGGCCGGCAGCATACACTCCTGCTGGTAGCGCAGGAACTCGTAGGGCTGGTGACGGAAGGTGCGGCCGGGATAGCCCATGATGAATACAAAATCGCCTTCTTTGGTGCCTTTGGCGTTGATTTCAAGGTGTTTTGCGGGTTTGAAAGGAACATTATCGGGGCTGTAAGCCGCCGGTTTTCCATTGGGGCTGACATAGGCGCGCACGATGCTGAAGTCGGCATTGTGGCGTGGCCATACCCAATTATCGGTTTCATCGCCGAATTGTCCGATGTTCACCGGTGGAACATACACCAAACGGGTATCCTGCAGGGTCATGTAGCGGAACAGGGTATAGCTGCGGCCTGTGAACATTTCAGAGATTTCAATGCTCAGGCCGGGATTGCTTTTCTTGTCGGCTTCCACGATGCGTTTGATGTGTTCGCCGATGGCCTTGCTGCGCTCCGCAGGGTCCATGTCGTTGCTGATGCCTTCCAGCACCTGTTCGCTCACATCCTGATAGCTCATGGTGATGCGGCATGGGATGTTCACCGGAATCTCTTCGCCACGATTTTTGGCAGTGAAGCCTTGTTCGATGTAGTTGATATTCACCCGGCTCACCGCGCCTTCCACGCAATGGTGGTTGGTGATGACCAGGCCTTCGTCCGATACAAATGAACCGGTGCAGCCGCCCAGGCGCACCAACGCGTTGGTGAGGCTCACACCATTCGGGTTGAAAATGGCTTCTTTTGGAATGCGCAGTCCGGCTTTTGCCAGGTCCACGCCTTGTAAGGCACTGAGGGGGAACATGCCCTCGTCGGTCCTGAAGGAAAGGGTAATGGCGCCGCAGGCAGCCAGGGTTGTAACTGTGAGCAGGGTACGAAATGCTTGCCGCATGGGGCGAATTTAGTTTTGAATCGTGAAAAGATTCGTCGCCGCCCGCGTCAATCGGCTATTTCATATTCCCGATTCCAGGCGAAATATCCGAAGATCAGAAGTCCTCCGGTGATGATGGGCGCCAGGATGAAGGTGTATATGATGGCAGGAATCAAATCTTCAGGCACTCCTGAACGGAATTTTGGCAGCGCCTGTTCCATAATCAGATACCACCCTGCCAACAAACCCAGGACCATCCAAAGCCCCCCGGCGTAAGCGCGGATATGATTGAGCAGTGTTCCATTGCTTTGGCTGCCGCGTTCGCGTATGTACAACAAGCCAATCACAAAGCACACGGCAGCGATGATGATGGGATACCACAAACCTTCCAGGTAGGGATGGACGTAGGGGAGAGGGCTGTCCTGCTTTTGCGCGGCCTCATTGGCAATCAGTGCCTTGCCGCTCAGGAAGGTGGCAATAACCGGCAGCAAGCCTCCGAAGATGCCATTGCCTATATGGTACGGCACGGACATGGAGGTGTAGCGGATATGGACGGGAAAAAGTTCAACGAGGAAGGCAGCTATGGGTCCATAGACCATCGTTACCAGGAATACCTGCAGGAAAACAAGCAGGCTCAGGGACCATTGAAGTCTGCTTCCGGGTTTCAACTGCTTCGTTGCCAGCTTGTTGTTCTTAATTTCCTGCTGCATCCTGCTGCCATCGTCATACTGGGTAGCAATGATAAAGGCTCCGGGTTCCGGGCCGTACAAGGTGTCGCTGCTGATGGCCTTGCAGTGCTGAAGCGTGCCTGCGCTGTGCATGGTTTGATAAATTGGGCGATAGCTGAATATGGCCAGCAGCATGCCGCTGAGCATAATCCACTTTCTGCCTGTGCGGTCTGATAACCAGCCGAAGAAGATGAAGAAAGGTGTGGCAGCCAGCAGGGCCCACATTACGAGCACTCCGGCGTCTGCCAAACCGATGTTCAGGGTGTTTTGAAGGAAGCCGAGGGCGTAAAATTGTCCGGTGTACCAAACCACGCCCTGGCCCATGGCGGCGCCAAACAGGGCAAGCAGTACAAACTTCAGGTGTGATTTTTTGCCAAGACTGTCGCGCAATGGCGATTTGGAAGTAGTGCCGGCGGCTTTGGCGGCAGCGAACAGCGGAGATTCGTCCATGCGCCGTCGGATCAGCGCCGATGCCAGCACCAGTAGGGCGGAAATCCAGAAGGGGATGCGCCAGCCGTAGTTTTGGAAGGCAGCAGCATCCATCGAGCTTTTAACGCTGATAATAACGAGCAGTGACAGCAGCAAACCTGCCGTGGCAGTGGTTTGGATCCACGAGGTCCAGAAGCCGCGGCGGTCTTCCGGTGCATGTTCGGCCACATAGGTGGCGGCGCCTCCATATTCGCCGCCCAGGGCAAGCCCCTGCAGCAGGCGGAGTAACAGCACCAGCAGGGGTGCGGCCATGCCTATGCTTTCGTAGGATGGGATGCAGCCAATCAGAAAGGTGGCGCCGCCCATCAACAGCAGGGTGGCCATGAAGGTGTATTTGCGCCCGATTAAATCTCCCAGCCGTCCGAAAAACAAGGCGCCGAAGGGCCTTACCACAAAGCCCGCCGCGAAGGTGGCCAGCGTGGATAACAGCCCCAGTGTAGGATTTCCTGCGGGGAAGAACTTGGTGGCAATGACGGCGGCCAGACTTCCGAAGATGTAAAAGTCATACCACTCAATCAGGGTGCCCAGGGAGGAAGCGGTGATGATGAAGCGCAGGGAAGGTTTTTGCATGGAAGGGGGAGTGAAGCGTTTAATTCACCCGCACCATCACCGAATCGGCGAAGGTTTCCTGTTTCACGGTGGTGCCTCGGAAGATGAGCATCACTTCGGAAGGCCATTGCACCTGCGCGCTGTCGGCATGCACTATCAGGCGTTCAGGGTAGTTGCCGCTCATGTTGTAATAGGCATTCGTGATGCCGAGGCCCTTTACCGGAAGCTTCAGTAGGTTGGTATAGGCCGGAATGTTCACCCCGGACGCGTTCAGGGGTTTGTTCAGTTGCAGTACAAAGCGTCCGGTATCAAAAGGGTTTTCGAAGTAGAATCCTTTTATTTTGGTGTAACAGATGGCTGTTTTCTTCTGTCCTTCTTCTTCGCGGCGGTTCACACCCACCGGCACGGTGAAACTCACGTAACTGCCGCGTGGGGTTTTAATCTCATCGGCCAGGATGTTGATGCCGGTATAGATGATTTTGGTTGGTGGTGGATCCACACAACAAGCGTTCAGGCCAAGGAGCATGGCGGCAAACAGGAAATATCTGGTACTCATTCTATAAAACTAGCATGGATGAATCGGTCCAGTTCGGGCTTGTCGCTCCGGCCTGCCCGGATTTCTTCTTTCGGACCTTCCCAGAACACCCGGCCCTGGTGCATAAACACGATGTTTTCGCCAATATCATAAACCGTTTTCATGTCGTGGCTGTTGATGATGGTGGTGATATTAAACTCGTGTGTGATGTCGTGCAGCAGGTTGTCAATGACCCGTGCGGTGAGGGGGTCAAGGCCGCTGTTAGGCTCGTCGCAGAACAGATAGTTGATGGGCAGGGCGATAGCACGGGCAATACCCACGCGCTTCTTCATGCCTCCGCTCAGTTCTGAGGGGAATTTCTTGTTTACATTTTCCAGGTTTACCCGTTTTAGGCAGAAGTTCACCCTGTCCAGGCGTTCCTCGGCACTCATCTTCGAGAACATCTTCAGCGGGAAGCCTATATTGTCTTCTACGGAAAGAGAATCGAACAAGGCAGTGCCCTGGAACAGCATGCCTATTTCCCGTCGGATGCCGCGTACCTCTTCGTAACTTAAATTCACGAAGTCGCGGTTGTCGTAGAGAATCTGGCCTGAATCAGGTTTGAACAGGCCCACCATGCACTTCAGCATCACACTTTTACCGCCGCCGCTGGCGCCAATCACCAGGTTGGTTTTTCCTTTATGGAAGATGGCATTGATGTCGAACAGCACCTGTTTGCCGTTAAAGCTTTTGTTTACGTTCACCAGTTCAATCATAGCAACACTTTAGCAATCAGGAAGTCAAACACCAGAATCATCACACAGCTGCGCACTACGGCGCGGGTAGAAGCTTCGCCCACCTCCAGCGCGCCGCCGCTGGTATAATAACCTTCAAAACTGGAAATGCTTGTAATGAGGAAGCTGAACACCGTTGCCTTCACCAGGCTGATAAACACGGTGTAGAATTTAAACGTGTCACGGGCTCCGATGATGAACTGTTCCGGAGTGAGGATGCCGCTGTATTTGCCGGCAATAAGCCCGCCGCCGATGCCCAGAAAATTGGCGATAATAATCAGGCAAGGGATCATGAACAGGCCTGCCACAATTTTAGGTAGGGCCAGATAGCCTGCGGAGTTAATGCCCATCACCTCCAGAGCATCTACCTGCTCGCTAACCTTCATGGTGCCAATTTCGGAGGCTATATGAGATCCTACTTTCCCAGCCAAAACCAAACAGGTGATGGTAGGTGCCAGTTCCAGCAGGGTGGAATCGGAAACAACGGTGCCTATTACACTTTTGGCGATGAAGCCGGATACCAGCTGGTATGCGGTTTGTACCGTGGTAACGGCGCCTACGAAAAAGGAAATGATGGCTACGATGGGCAAAGAGCCAATGCCTATTGCGACCATTTCGTCAAAGGTCCGTTGGATGTAAACCTTAAGGCGTTCCGGTTTGGAGAACATGTTGCGCATGAACAGCACATACCGGCCCACGTCAAAAATCAACTTCATTCAGGTTGTAAATATAAAGTCACCCCGCAATTTTGCAGTAATGTACAAGGTTTTGATTACTGGGGCTACTCGTGGCATAGGCAGAGCCATCGCCATCGAATTTGCAAAGCGCGGTTGCCATGTGGCCTTTTGCGCCCGCGGTGAAGACGCGGTGAAATCATTTGAACTGCTGCTGCGCCGCGATTACGGTGTTGAGGCCTTCGGATTTTCGGTAGATATGGCCCACAAAGTGGAAGTGCAGCAGTTTGGTGTGCTGGCCGTTCAGCGCCTGGGTGGCCTGGACATCCTGGTGAATAATGCGGGCATGTTCCTTCCCGGCACCATAGGCATGGAAGAAGATGGCGTGTTTGAGCAGCTGCTCGCAGTGAATCTGGCAGCGCCATACCACCTCACCAGATCCGTACTGCCGGAGTTGCGCAGTTCCGCGCGCGCTCATGTTTTTAATATATGCAGCACCGCCAGCATTATGGCTTATACCAATGGAGGAAGCTACTGTATCTCCAAGTTCGGCTTGCTGGGTATGAGCAAGGTGCTGCGTGCCGAAACGCTGGGGTCTTCGGTGAGGGTTACTGCAGTGTTGCCCGGTGCCACGCTTACCGACAGCTGGGCGGGAAGCGGCTTGCCCGCAGATCGCTTTATGCAGCCCGAGGCCATTGCCGCTGCCATAGCTGCCTGCTGGGATGTGAATGAATATTCGGTGGTGGAAGAGCTGTTGATCCGGCCCCTGCAAGGTGATATCTGAGGAGGACCAGCCGAATGCCTTTCGTAAAAACAAGGTTCCACTTTGCGGATAATTCGGGGTGCTGCGTTATTTTTTAGTATAATTGTAGCAATAATCAAGAAAGAATGAAACGTATTGTACTCGTGTTGGCTATGGCTTCCCTCGCAGGAAACGCTATGGCACAAACCCTTCGCGACGACAGGTCTTATCCTGCAGGACCTGCTATGGACAAGAACCAGTTCAAGAAGAGTTTCTCCCTGAGGGACTCTAAGTCTGATTGGTTTGATCCTGCTGTGAGCATCGATCAGCTCAACTCGCAAACCACCTATTTCCGTTCCACCATGTTCCCCGATTCTAACATCCTTACCCAGTATTCCAATGGTTTGGGTGAAGTAGGATGGCATTCTGTGGGTATGATGGTTGACCCCCGCAGTGTGATTTATGAAAGCGCGCCCTTCAAAATGAGCCGTTGGAATACCTACACCGTGGACTCCGTTGCCTTCCTGTACATGTACAGCCGTTGGAATCCCAATCCAGCCATCATAGACTCAGTGCGCGTTTCCACCTATTCTGGTGCTGATGTGCTTGTTTATACCAGCACGGCCTTGGGCACGGTTGCTTACAACCGCCCGGATAACCGCGCCAGCGGAACAACCGTTCAAAGTAAAGTTGTAGAACTGAATGTTGCAGATACCATCATGAGCCGTTGGGGCGTGATTCAGCTGCCCATCGGTCGCACTGTGCTTGGTTCTAACAGTGGTGCCAACTATTTCGGCGCTACCTTCAGCTATATCCCCGGCGATAAGTCTTACAGCAAAACAATTCCTTTCGACACCCTCGACTGCCGCAGCAACCCTAACGTAAAGCGTCGCTTCAACCAGTTTGAATTCCAACTGGCTCAAGATGCCAGCGCCTACGTTGAAAGCCCAACCGGTGTTACCGGCGGTTCACGCATCCTGAACAACGGCTTTATGGTGAATACCGGCATTCGTTATGCCCTGTACACCGGCAACCTTGCAAGCCTGAACAACAGCTACTATGGTGGATCATGGACGAACTCTCAGATGCAGAGCTTTACCTACGCTCCCCGTGTACTGTTCAAGCTTTCCACTAATAACTACTCAGTAAAAGATTTGGCTCAGAGCGGTGTTTCTGTAGGTATGCCCTACCCAAACCCTGCCAGCAATGGCCACGACATTGCTGTTGATTTCAAGTTGAGCAGCGCCGCCGACGTGGTGGTAACCTTGCAAGACCTGAATGGCCGTGTTATGCAGCATATTGCCAAAGGTAAGTTTACCACCGGCGAGCACACCGTCGCCTTCAAACCTCAGGGTCTGAAAGCCGGTATGTATCTCGTTACTGTGAGCAACGGTACCGGCATGAGCACCGGTAAATTGGTCATCGAATAATTTCAGAATACAACATAAAAAGCCATCTGCCGTAAGGCAGATGGCTTTTTTTATGGGTTGACGACCAACCCGGTCGGCATGTTTTATGTTCGAAGGATGAAGCGATAAACCTTGCCTTTTGAAGCCGCTACCCACAGGTAATTTCCTTTGGATACGCATACATTGCCTCCAAGTTTGCTGAACATGGTCCATTGTTTGCCAGCATCGCTGCTTACATCGGTGCCGTTGGTACCAGTGCAGAAGAAAAGTTTATGTTTCGAATTATAGCAGGAGCCGCTGCGGTACCCGCCCGGCGCTTCATGTGCCGGCTCGAAGCGGTTGCTGTCTAAATTGAACCACGCAGCAATGGAATCGCGGCGTTGATGTTCCTGGTAGTTACCACCTAAAATAATTCCTTGCCGAAGTGCGACTAGGGTCATAGTATAAGCACCCCAACCCGGTCCGCCGCGCAGGGGCAGGTACGTATTGTTGCCGTTTTGCAGCGCATGAGGTCCAATGCGGAGCACCTCCGGCATGCGCACCTGAGGGCCTCCGCCGGTAATCCATACAATATGGTCGTTGCTTGTACCGGCGAAATAGCGTACACAGCTCCCACTGGCTGCAAAGGCGGCTTCTCCCTCGCGGGCAGGCATATCAGGCCAGAATTCTTTCCAACTTTTACCGGCATCGTCTGTAATCAGCAAGAGGTAGCGAAGTGCGTCTGGCGATGTGCTTACCGGCATGGGGTCGCCCAGGCAAACGCCCTTGCGGCGATGAAAATCCAGCGCATCCAGGAATATACCTTCCTGATTGTTTTGATATACCGGAGCCCATGTTTTGCCTCCATTGCGGGTGCGCATTATCACGGCGCTGTCGCCGCTGCTCATCGCCAGTGCACTGCGCCTGTTCCAGGCATGGATGTCACGGAAATCACGTCGCGGAAACGCGCTTACAGGAACAGCCTTCCAAGTGGTTCCGCCGTTGGTGCTGCGGAACACGTTGCCTTTGGTGCCGCTTACCCACAATACGCGTTTGTTGCATGCCCCAAGTCCGCGGAAATGACAAGCACCCAGGCTGTCAGCGTGCACCGCATCCTGGGCTTGTACGGAAAGGAAGCTGCAGCCCAGCAATGCCAACAATCGGAAATGCATGGTATTATGCCCGTTTGCGCAAGGTGCGTTGCTCGATGCGTTTTTCGTAATGTGTGCCCTGGAAGATGTGCTGCACAAAGATTCCGGGAACATGGATATGATTCGGGTCGAGGCTGCCCGCGGGGAGAAGTTCCTCCACTTCGGCAATGGTTATTTTACCTGCCATAGCCATCATGGGGTTGAAGTTCCTGGCGGTTTCCCTGAATATCAGGTTGCCGTGGGTATCGCCTTTCCATGCCTTCACGATGGCAAAATCAGCGTCAAAAGCATATTCCATGAGGTAGGTTTTTCCATTGAACAAACGCGTTTCTTTTCCATCAGCTACTTCAGTTCCTACACCGGCGGGCGTGAAGAAGGCCGGAATACCTGCACCTGCAGCGCGGCAACGTTCAGCCAATGTTCCCTGGGGAATCAGTTCAACCTCCAGTTCGCCGCTCAGCATCTGTCGCTCGAATTCCTCATTTTCGCCTACATAGCTGCTGATCATCTTTTTCACCTGACGCTGTTGCAGCATCAAACCTATGCCAAAGTCGTCAACACCGGCATTGTTGGAAATGCAGGTAAGGTTTTTAACTCCTTTTCGCACCAGGGCAGCAATGCAGTGTTCAGGGATGCCACAAAGTCCAAATCCACCCAGCATCAGGGTCATGCCATCGTGGATATCGCGGATGGCCGCATCGGCATCCTTTACGGTTTTATTCATACGGTTTCTTCAATTGTAGCGGAAAGACCACGGTCGCATAAGGCCTCACAAATGGGTTTCAATCCGTCATAGCTGCCATGCTTCACGGCATATTTGCCGTTGTGGTGAATAAACCATGCGCATTGCTCCGCCTGATAGCGGTCGTGGTCGCATAGCTGCATCAGGCATTTTATTACCCAGTCGAAGGTGTTTACATCATCGTTGTAAATAACCAGTGAAAAGCCGTTATCCACATCCGACAGCAGCAGAACCTCCTCTGCTGCTTCCTGTTCAGGAAGAGCGGCGATGACGCGGTAAAAGCTTGGCTTTGTTTTCATTTCCGTTCAGCAGCCTTTTGATGTTCTTCTGGTGTGTCAAAATTACCAAAAGTGCGATACATATGCCAAAGGCAATGAACAGTGGCTCATTTCTCTTGAATATCCAGATAATGAGTACCGGAAACATAATGGCTGCAGAAATGCTGCTCAGCGAAACATAGCGAGTGGCAAACAACATCAGCAGAAATACACCAAGGCAAGCTAGGGCACTCAGATAGTGTATGGCTACCAGGATACCCAACAGCGATGCGATGCCTTTGCCGCCTTTGAATCCGGCAAATACAGGGAATAAATGGCCCAGTAATGCTGAAAAGCCGAACAAAAGCTGCAGATTGATATAGCGAGCCGTTCCCGGATGGATTTCAGGCAGGTAGCGAACCAGACAGGCAGCGGTGAATCCCTTAAGAATGTCAAGCCCCAATACCAATATGCCGGCTTTCTTGCCAAGCACCCTGAAGGTGTTTGTCGCTCCAGCATTGCCGCTCCCATATTCGCGCACATCAATACCGTAATAGGCCTTACCCACCCATACCGCACTCGGAACAGATCCGAGTAGGTAGGACAGTATGGCAAGAATTGCTATGGATCCAATCATTTCCCCCCCCAACTTCTTTAACAGGGAGGCAAAAATATAACATTAACCTAACATAGCTTCCGGATTCTTAAATTGTACCCGTGAAAGCAACTCCTTTTTTAGCAATCTTTGTTTTCGGCACCATCCTGTGGTCCGGCAGTTCATGTAAGCGTCCCGAAGGATCACCCGGCCCAGTGGCCAGATTCAGCCTGACTGATTCTGTTTACAGGGAAGGAGACACAGTTGTAATGAGCAATTCGAGTGAATATGCCTCGCGATACCGCTGGTACCTGAACGGTTCGCTGTTCAGTGAAGCGGAAGTTCCTGACTGGATTCCCGAACTGAACGGGAACTACAAAATTGAACTGCATGCCATCGGACAAAGTGGCGAGCATCATGTGGCAAGCAGGACCATTCGCGTGCTACCCGATACCGTGTGGCGGCTCAGTGAGCATGGCAGCAAGGTATGGACGGCAATATCCCTGCTCTATGCAGGCAACGAGATGATTCAGTTTCCCTGCCAGAAGGATGATGTGGTTACCTTTTCCTACGGAGCGAGCAATGAATATAGCTTCACGGAGGGTAAGGATACCTGTCCTGGCGGCACCTATCTGATTCCTATGCCGCAAAAAGGAACATGGCGCTACGATGCCAAGCGCAAGGAATTGAACTGCGCCGTAACTGAGCCAGCTCCGCTGCTGCTTACGTTCAAATTAGATTCTCTGTCAAGGTATTACTTTAAGGGCACCGATGCGCGCAATGATGCGGTGCTTACGCTCCGCCACTGATTGTGTTAGCGCTGTTCAGCGCCGGAATAATCATCATCGTCCAGATATCCAGGTTTGCGTTTTTCCCTCAAGAAGGCAGCAACAATGGCTGAGATGAGGGCGGAAACAAGACTGGTGAATAACAAGCCCTTGAAGATGCCAGCAGGCTTGTATTGCGCGTATGGATCTGCCGCCTCCATGGAATCAAGGGTTTTCTGGATGTCTTCTTCACGGGCGCCATATTCCAACATAAAGGCTTCTGTTTTTTCAATGACCAGCGCTTTTTGAACGATGGGAAGCTGCGGATCCACTAAGCGAACCATAAACTGGTTGAAAGTGGTGCTCACCAGCCATCCAATACCAAAGTACAGGAGTCCGCTGAAAAAGGCTTCCCGGAAGGGGAAACGACCTTTCATCTGTTTCTTGTCGGCCTTCATGCCCAGTACCAGAAGTAAGATGGAAATAACCAACAGGCTGCCCGTATACCGCAATGAAAACATGCTGTCCAGTCTGCCGTTGAAGTAAACGACCAGGAACAGAATGATGGAAACAAGGCCGCAGATTAGGCCGTATATGAGTGATGGACGATGTTTCATGATGCGCTTAGCGGTTTTGTGCAATAATGCGGCCCTCTTTTATGGTGAGGAGCGATGTTCCGGTGCATGGCATACCCCAAAGTGGGTTGTTCATGCTTTTGCTTTTGTTTTGTGAAGGCGAAGGCATTAAGGTTGCTGCAGGGTCGAAGAGGGTAAGGTCTGCCGGCATGCCTGGTTCAATAATCACCTGCTCCCAGCCCAGAATTTTACGGGGGCCGTGGGCAAGTAATTGTACCCAGTGCTCAGGCTTTAGCTCCGCCGATGCGCCCAGACATGCAGCAACCACTTGAAGGGTGTTTGCGCCGAATGAAGCATAATCCCATTCTACCAATTTTTGTTCCTGGTTTCTGGGTTGATGGTTGCTTACCACGGCAGCAATAGTTCCATCAAGCAGGCCCTCAATCAGCGCCTGTTTATCCATAGCGGCCCGCAGTGGAGGCATCAGCTTCAGGTTCGTATCGAACGTTTCCAGCATGGAATCGTCCAACCGCAGGTTCAAAGCGGCAACATCTGCGCTTACGGGCAGCCCTTGAACCCGTGCTTCGCGAATCAGTGCTACACTTTCAGCGCAGGAAATCCGTGAAATATGAACAGGCAGATTTAAATATTCGGCAATACGAATGCAGGCGGCAACAGCCACTTCTTCAGCGATGGATGGAATTCCTTTCAGACCCAACAGGGTGGCGTTGGGCCCTTCGTGAACAGTGCCTGTGCCGGCAAGTCCGTTGTCAAGGCAAAATTGATACAATACCAGATTTCGCTGCCCGGCATATTGCATCAACCGCATCATCATTCCATGGTCATGCAGCGGCGTGTTTCCATTGGTAAAGGCTACCGCTCCGTTTTGTTGCATGTCAAACAGCACGTCAAGGTCCTTTCCAGCCAGTCCCAGGGTGCTGGAACCCAGGGGATGCAATCTTGAATGCGCACCCCGGAAATCTCTGATGTAGCGCACAACCGAGGTTTGATCAGAGTGTGGTTGCTTGCCGCCAAGAACACAAACGTCGGTAAATCCTCCATGGGCAGCGGCGTTTGCCAGATGTGTCAGGTCTTCGGTCCATTCCTCGCCAGGGTCAGGACAAACCGCATACAGGTCAACCCAGCCGGGAGAAAGCCAGGCACCTTCGGCATCAATGTATTCAGTTCCTTCCAGCGAATTGCCCAGCCGGGCGATGCGGCCATCAGCTATGCCCAGGTCCAGAGTTTGATGGACATGGGGAGATAACGGATCGGCAATCTGTGCGTTTTTGATTACCAGGTCAAAGCGGAGGTTGGACATGGGCCGGTTTTTTTCTTTGTGCAAGTAAAATCATTTCGGCCATCAGAAAAAGCGCTCCGGCGGCGGCCAACCACCTGATGCGCTTGTTGTTGTGCTGCCCGCCCGGAAGCAATCGTCCTCCTGGTCGGAGCGTCGCTCCGGCGGCCCTGGCCATTGCTTCCAGTTCAGTTTCGGATATCAGGCCTGGATTAGATTCGGCCCGGGGGGCATTGATGGCAATAAAACCGGCCTCTGTGCCCTCAGGATTGAATAAGCGGTATGTGCCTGCTTCATTCATGGATGCTCCTCCGTAAAAACGGATGAACGACTCGAAGGGCACCACTTCTGCAATGCTCTTCTTGCCTTTGAATTCAAGGTTCCAGTTTTTGCCTTCTTTTAGCGCGCCATTCAATTCCAGGTATTGACCATTGCCTGAGCTAAGGTACAGCGGTTGTGGATGTGCCCTGCGCAAGGCCCCGTTTATCAGGAGGGTTAATGGTATGGCGCTGTTCAGAAACGCTCGGTTCTCCTCAACCCAGGGCATGGTGAACACCATGATGCAGCCTTTTGACGTTTTACGGTATAACACAGCCGGGTTGCCGTCGCGGAACAGCAACAGGGCCTCGGCATAAGCCAGACTTCCACCCGTTGGAAAGAATAGGCTGCACGAGCCCAGGTTCGCTTCCGCGGGGTTCTTAACAAATACCTCGCGCAACATGGGATGCGCATAGGCCGGAGTGCCAGTCAACATCGTACCGCTCTGCAGCTTGCTGAACTCGGGGAACCCCAATTCGCGTAAACCCTTATTCAGATCATCAGCATTGGAAGCCTCATCAGGTATCAATACACAACATGTGCCTGCATTGCTAAGTTCCAGCATGCGCGCTGCCTCGGTACTGCCAAAGTTGCGCTGGCCACATGAAATGAAAAGTCCGGTTTGTAGGCCTGTATCGCGAAATACCGGAGCACTTTGCAGCATGGTTTGAAGCCAGCGGTTCGCGTTGCCCTGTAGGGTCGTCTTTCCTACCAACACAGGCCATACCGATAGAAATAACTTGTTGTCGAAGGGGAAACCTTCATCTGCCAACTGTAGGCTAAGCGGGATGGATGCCGATTTCTTGAAGCCGCCGGCCTGCATGTCCGCGCTGATGCTGGCGCCGGCCGGGATATTCAGGACTTTGCTGCTCAGCACAGCATCGCCCTGTCTGAGCTGAACAGTAAGATCTTCAAGGTTTTGGCTGCTGTGGTTGCTCACCTGGCAGCGCAATCTGATTTGGGCTTCGCCAGGCAATACCGGAGCCTCCAGCCATGCCGTATCAATGCTGATATTGGGCTGTTCTGAGGCAGGAATTGCTATCCAGTTGGTTTGAAATCCTTGGACTTTCCTGATTTGGCCCTCGGCCATGTTCTTGCGGAAGTCGCTGACCAGATAGGCCTGTTTTTGTGTGCCGGGTTGTTGGTTAAGCAATTGCTGGAATCGTTTCTGTATCTGATTCAGGTTTAAGGATGCCGGGAACAGGGTAGTTTCGTCAATCCAGCGTTTACAAGATTCAGCATTGCTGAAAAACAGGGGACGGAAGGGATCATTGGTCAACAGGCAAAACCTTGTTCCCGCCGGATAATTGCGAACAATATCCCGGGCAGCCTGTCGCGCCAGTTCGAAGAGGGAAGTGTTCTGGCTTACCTCTGACATGCTGTAGCTGTTGTCCAGGTAAATACATACTGCTGTTTGGTTGCCCCTGGGCGCTTCTTTTTGAAGAAAGGATGGTTGAGCGAAGGCCAAAACCAGCAAAAGCAAGGCTATAAGCCTTAAGCTAAGTACAAGTCGGTGCAGGAGGTTCTTCTGCCGGGCTTTTTGTGCCACGATGTGCTGAAGTAATCTCACATTGGAGAAGACAACGCGATGAAAGCGTCGTAAGTTAAACAGATGGACAATAACAGGAACCGCCAGAGCCATAAGCCCTAAAAGGAACCAGGGATTTGTCCAATGCATCTGCCTGCAAATTTAAGCCGAATCAAGGAGCCGCTTATACAGAGTTGGGTTTTTGTTTGATAGAGAATGAAATTGGGTAGGCCAACATTACCTGTCATGCCTGCATAGCCAGATTTTGTTTATTCCTTGCGTTTGCTGTGCAACCGCGGTTTTTTTATGGTCCATCCTCGCTTGAACGCTGTAGTTAGGGATGAGCGCTTCGCGCTGTTCCCTGTAATGGGGTCGCTAAATGAAAGAAACCTTGCGTTTGCTGTGCAACCGCGGTTTTTTTATGGTCCATCCTCGCTTGAACGCTGTAGTTAGGGATGAGCGCTTCGCGCTGTTCCCTGTAA
>CANHRE010000039.1 GCA_947463095.1 Flavobacteriales bacterium
ACCCTCGTGTTGCTGGCGCTCCAGCCCATGCTATTCCTTTATTCCTGGAAGGTAGTAATGGGAATTATGCTGCCTTCGCTGGCTTTTTTCCTGATTCTATGGTTCAAGCCACATTGGCTTAGAAGATAAAAACCCATATTTCAAGAACCAGGTATATGATGTTTAAAACTATCGAAATGAGCATCTTCGGTCATGGTAAATGTGCAGCGTTTAACGGCACATGTATTTAACTCTATTGTTCTTTTTCATTGCCATCCCTACTCCTGCGGGCAGGGACGGACTTCGCCGCAAGAGCAGTTTTAAATAAGCCCGAACTAGCAGCAGATTTCTTCTGTGTTAGCCGAAAGCGAGCACGTTAAAGCAGGGTATATGATGATGTGTTTGTCGGCTAAGCTGTGTTTCTTTATGAAATTTCTTCGATGCGAAAATCCCTGCTGCGTAGCAATTACAAACTGAAGAATTATTGCTTACTCCTTAAGATCTAGAACATCCATTTTTTCATTCTGACCCTGCGTGTTACCGACTTTTAGGCAAGCTCAACATGTAACTTTTAAAATAAATCCCTATATTTGCAGCCCGTTTTGGAAGTACCGTTTTGGCTGCAAACAGCTGAGGCATACATCCTGAAATGCCCAGGTGGCGAAATTGGTAGACGCACTGTCTTCAGGCGGCAGCGCCCTCAAGCGTGCAGGTTCGAATCCTGTCCTGGGCACCTAATCATGAATACAGGCATCCGGCTTCAAACTCCGGATGCCTTTTTGCCCAGTTGGTGAAATTGGTAGACACGCCATCTTGAGGGGGTGGTGCTTCATAGCGTGCTGGTTCGAATCCAGTACTGGGCACTGTAAACCGGAAATCATTCCGGTTTTTTTTATGGGGATGCGGGAAGAAGATTACGCTCGTCTGTTGCGCAAGCCTGAAGGCACTGCTGGCCTTGAAGTGGCCCTAACCATGAACCGGCTGAACGCCCTCATGTACCAGCATTGTTTCGACCTGTTACCTTCCAACCCCATACGCATTCTGGAAATAGGCCCCGGCAACGCAGCCGAAGCTGCTGCGCTATTACAAACCCGGACAGACATAAAGTATACCGGCATCGACAATACTTCGGACATGGTTGCAGAAGGCACGAAACGACTCAGCGCATTCGCCGACAGGGCTGAATATCTTCTAGGAGACGCCGAACAATGCTCCTTCCCGCCTGAGCATTTCGATGTGTTGTTGAGCATCAATACCCTGTACTTCATGGAAGACCCTGAAGCGACCCTGCAATCATGGTTGAAAGTGCTGAAGCCCGGTGGCCTTATGCTTCTTGGTCTGCGAAGCCGGGAAAGCATGGAACAACGCGGCATGCAGCACCACGGATTCAAACTGTTTGACGAGCAAGAACTGCTCAGGCTGATGCAGAAAGCTGGATTGAACCACGGCAGCTCAGTGCATATTGAAGAAGAGCCCCGCATCGTTGACCAACAGCGCATACCCATGCATTCATATGTGTGCAGGGGTATGAAGTAAGCACAAACCAAACAATTTCTGAACAAATACGCCGGTTTCCTCAGGGAGCCGAAGGGCGGTTTTTGCCTTAACCCAAACCTTATGGAACGATTGGATATATACCTGGACATGCTGCACGATTACTTGCACACCCGAGATCATTACAACTTCAGAACCATGCACGAACGAAATACCGGTGCCGGATTCTCGTGGTACATCCATGTGAACGTGGAAGCGTTTAGAGCGGAGATTTACGAAGATTTTGGGGCATTTTTGCCCGAGCTGCATCTGATTGTTGAAGCATACAACCGGAAGAATAATTTAGAAGAGTTGCCCAAGGGCTGCGAAGGGATTAAAATCATCAACTTGCGTATAGCGATGATTAAGAAGGCGATAGAACTTCTGCTCAAAGCACCCTGCTCCACACCGTCCGGCCCTGTCGGCTGAAGAGGAGCTGCAGCAGGGCGGCGTGCTCGGGCCTTTGCAGGTCAGGATCGGCCTGCATCAGTTGCGCGGCGGTTTCGCGGGCCTGCATGAGGAGGGGTTCATCTTTGATCAGGTCGGAGAGTTTCAGGTCCAGCAAACCGCTCTGCCGGGTGCCTTCCAGGTCGCCGGGGCCGCGCAGCTCCATATCCACGCGCGCAATCTCGAATCCGTCGTTGGTGGCGCACATGGTCTGCAGCCTGCGGCGGGCATTGGCGCTGAGTTCCGCCTTGCTGGTCAGAATGCAGTAAGACTGTTCGCTTCCACGCCCTACCCTGCCTCGGAGCTGGTGCAGCTGCGACAAACCGAAGCGGTCGGCATCTTCAATCACCATCACCGAGGCATTCGGCACGTTCACACCTACTTCAATCACCGTGGTGGCCACCATGATCTGCGTGATGCCCTTCTTGAAGCGCATCATTTCAGCGTCTTTCTCGGCGGCCTTCATGCGGCCGTGCACAATGCCAATCTGATACTGTGGAATGGGAAACCAGGAACTCACCATATCGTGCCCGTCCATCAGGTTTTTCAGTTCCAGCTTCGGCGATTCTTCGATCAGCGGGAACACGAAATACACCTGTCGGCCTTTGGCTATTTCTTCTTTGATGAACTGCATAAAACCGGCCCGTTCATGGTCGTAGCGGTGCACGGTGCGGATGGGTTTCCGTCCCCGGGGCAGTTCATTAATGACCGACTGGTCCAAATCGCCGTAGGCGGTCATGGCCAGAGTGCGCGGAATGGGCGTGGCGGTCATCACCATCACATGGGGAACAGGATTTCCTTTTTCCCACAGCTTACTGCGCTGGGCCACGCCGAAGCGGTGTTGTTCGTCAATCACCACCAGTCCGAGCTTATGGAACCGCACATCGGATTCCAGCAGCGCATGGGTTCCGATTAGAATCTGCACCCTCCCCCCTGCCAGTCCTTCCAGGATTTCCTCGCGGGCTTTTTTGGTGGTAGATCCGGTGAGCAGGCGTACTTCCACCTTCATATCGACAAGCAGCTCGCATATGCTCTCATAATGCTGGTAGGCCAGGATTTCCGTAGGCGCCATCAGGGCTGCCTGACAGTCGTTGTCCAGGGCCATCAGCATGCTCATCAGCGCCACTATGGTCTTACCGCTGCCCACATCTCCCTGCAGCAGACGGTTCATCTGTCTTCCGCTGCCCAGGTCATTGCGTATTTCGCGCAGCACCTGTTTCTGTGCCTCGGTAAGTTGAAAAGGCAGATGCTGGGCATAGAAATCGTTGAAGTACTTCCCAATATGCGGAAAAGGGAGCCCCTGCACACTGCGGTGCTGCACCCCACGGATGCGGAAGATGCGCAACTGCAGCAGGAACAGCTCTTCAAATTTGAGCCTGCGCCGGGCTTCTTCCAGTTTCAGCAGATCGGAAGGAACGTGCACGTGCCTGTATGCCTCCGCCCGCGACATCAGGCGGTGATGCTGCATCACTGCCGGTGGCAGGAATTCGGGAATGCCACGTTCTGCTTGCTGCAATACCTGTTTTACCATACCGGAAATGGCTTTATGGTCCATCCGGCGCCTGCGCATGGCTTCGGTCATAGGATATACGGCCATAAGTGGATGTTGCCTGCTTGCGGGCATGTTACCGGCCTGTATTTTTTCCAGTTCAGGATGGCTGATGCTGTATTTCCTGCCAAACTGCTGGGGCTTGCCGAAGACGAGGTATTCACCTCCGGCGCCAAGGCTCTTGCTGATCCAGTTGATGCCCTGAAACCATACCAGTTCAATATCTCCGCTGCCATCACTGAAACTGGCTACCAGACGCTGGCTGCGTCCGCCTCCTGCTACGCGGATATCGCTGATGCTGCCCCGCAGGGTTACACCCGCCTGCGATTCGTGCAACTCAGCAACGGTATAGAGTCTGCTGCGGTCTTCATAGCGGAAAGGGAAATACTGCAACAAGTCGCCATAGGTGAACACCTCCATTTCTTTCTGGATGAGCTGCACCCGCTCCGGGCTCAGTCCATGAAGCTGGCTGATGGGTGTATCCAAAAATGCAGCGGCCACCATGGTGTGTTCATTAGCCGTTAGCGAGCGTATTGCTCATTACTCGGGCTTCCACTGTGGAAACCTGCCGGGTGTATATGGAGCGCCTTCCTGTTCCAGGCGGTTTTCCAAATTAAGCAAGTCCTTGTTCAGTGTTTCCAGTTGTACCAGCCAGCGGCTGAACAGGGTTCCCGCGTAGGTGAAGTTATCTTTCCAGGTCTGAGTAGGCGCTCCGGTGATATAGAACAAGCCATAGACCACGGAAGATACCCTGCCTGAAATGCCGGGTAAGGTTTCAAACTCCCTGCGGGAAAGACTGGCATCACCGTTGAGTTCTTCATCCAGCTGCTGCAGGCGTTGCTGCATCTGCTGCAAGGTGGCCAGTTGTGTTTCCGAGGTAAGATTAGAAAGCTGTATGGCTTTTTGTGCGAGCCTCATGCGCTCCTTCATAGCCGCGGAAAACTGCTGGGCAGCGCCCACGGCGCGTTGCAGCGAAGCAACTTTTTCAGCAAACGCCAGAACCGCTTCCTTATCGGCCACCGGCATGGTACTGTGGTTCAGGTGCACTGTATTGAAGGAAACAGGGCCGGCCAGACGGCTGCTCACACCGCGCTGTATCACATTAAGTTCCACACTGTAGGTGCCGGGAACTACCATGGGTCCGCCTTCTCCGATTACATCATCGGGATTATTGCCTCCGGAAGAACCGGCGGGGTTCATGGAAGGAAGCCTGAAGTTCCACACAATACTGCCGCTGCCTTTGCTGGCGGGGGCGCTGAGCTTCCGCATCACGTTGCCTTTGGCATCGCGAATGGTGAACAGCAGGTAGGGCGCCTCTTCGCGGTCTTCCATGCGGATGCTGTCGGCAGATGGATAATAGACCGGCTTGCCGGCTTTCACCAGGGCTGCCTCACGGTCTTTGCGCTGTTGTTTCAGGGTTTTGTAGTCGTCGCGCAGATAAAAGCGAATCACGGCACCCACAGGAGGATTCGGGGCTGTGAATAGGTTTTCACCCTGGTTGGCTTTGCCGTCTCCGCCTAAAGGCGTGGCCGGAACATACATCAGGGCATCTTTGACGGGAAATATGGTGGCGGGTTGTGCCGAGAGGGATACGCTGCCGTCCAGGTTGCGCAGCAGGCTGTAGTCGTCCAGCACGGCGAATCCGCGCCCAAAGGTGGCCAGCACCAAGTCGTTCTCGCGGCGCTGGATGGTCACTTCCTTAATCGCTGTGGGGGGCAGTCCGTTTTTCAGCGCCTGCCAGCGTTTACCGCCGTCCACCGTGCAGAACAGGCCGAACTCGGTACCTACGAACAACAAACCTGCCTTTACATGGTCTTCGGCCAGATGCCAGGTAACGCCTTCGGCAGGCAGATTGGCGGTGATCGAATTCCAGGTTTTGCCACGGTCAGCGCTGCGCAGCACATAAGGCTTGTAATCGCCGTTGCGGTGGTTCTGGAAGGTGACATAGACCACGGAAGCATCGTGGCGGGAACAGGTGATGCTGCTCACATAGCTCATATCGGGCACTCCAGGGAAGCTGCTGAAGCGGTTCCAGGTGGCGCCACCATCGGTGCTTGTGTGGATGAGGCCATCGTCGGTGCCGGCAATCAGGAAGCTGACGTCCAGCGGCGATTCATCAAAAGAAACGATGTTGCCGTAAATGCTGGTGCTCTGGTTCTTGGCCACGGCATCCATGCCCCAAACTTTGCCCATAACGGGCAGCTTGTTGCGGTCAATCTGACGGCTCAGGTCTGGACTAATAATGGTCCAGCTGTTGCCGCGGTCTTCGCTGCGGAAGATTTTGTTCGCGGCGAAGTAAATACGTTCAGGTTTGTGGTTGCTGATGAGCAGGGGCGCATCCCAGTTCCAGCGCCAGGCTTTCTCACCCTCACCTTCGGCGGGCTTAATGTCAACGGTTTCACCGGTCTTGCGGTCAAAGCGCACCAGGCCGCCGTATTGCCACTGGCTGTACACGATGTTGGGGTTATTGGGATCTACCTGAGTTTTGAAGCCGTCGCCGCCCACGGTAACAAACCAGTCGCTGTTCATAATGCCATTGGCATTGAGGGTGCGCGAAGGGCCGCCGAGGGTAGCATTGTCCTGGGTGCCGCCGTAGATGTTGTAAAACGGCAGGGCATTATCCACCGTGGCCCGGTAAAACTGGGTGATGGGCAGGTTTTGTTTGAAGTCGTAGGTGGCACACTGATCGAAGGTTTCGTAAAGGCCGCCGTCGCAACCTACCAGCAAGTGTCTGGTATCGCTTGGGTCAATCCACACCACATGGTTGTCCACGTGTTTGCTCTTTTCTCCGGCATTCACGATGGTTTTTCCACCGTCGTGGCTCACCTTCAGGTAGGTATCCATCATGTAGAGCCTTTCAGGATTGTTTGGGTCGACAAACAGCTCCTGGTAGTAATTACCTGCAGTGAAGGCGGCATTCACTTTAGTCCAGCTGGCGCCGCGGTCGTTGCTACGGTAGATGCCTCCGCCTTCGGTGGCTTCTACTTCGGCATAGATGATATCGGTATTGGAAGACGCGATGGCCAGGGCGATGCGGCCCAGTTCGCCGGAGGGTAGGCCTCCGCCGAGTTTGTTCCAGGTGGTTCCGCCATCATTGCTTTTGTACACGGCGCTTTCGGGTCCGCCGGAGATGTAGGTCCATTCGTGACGACGGCGCTGGTGGAAGGCGGCATAAAGCACCTCAGGATTTTTAGGATCCATAAGCACTTCGTTGCAGCCGGTGTGTTCGCTTACGTTGAGCACATTTTTCCAGGTTTTGCCGCCGTCGGTGGTTTTATATACCCCGCGCTCGCCGCCGGAGTTCCACAAGGGGCCATAGGCTGCGACATACACCACGTTGCTGTTGCGCGGATCTACCACAATCCTGCCAATGTGTTCGGATTTGGACAGGCCCATGTGCTGGAAGCTCTTGCCGCCGTCGTTGCTGCGGTAAACCCCGTTGCCATAGCTCACGCTGCGCTGGTTGTTATTTTCGCCGGAGCCAACCCACAAGGTATTCGCATTGCCCGGATCCAGGGTCAGGCAGCCAATAGAAAACACGCGCTGCTGATCAAATATAGGTTGGAAGCTGATGCCGCGGTTGGTGGTTTTCCAAACCCCGCCGCAGGCTGCAGCCACGTAGTATTCGGAGTGGTTATGCGGGTTAACTGCCAGGTCAATCACCCTGCCCGAGTTGACCGCAGGGCCAATCATTCGAAATTTGAGACTGGAATACCAAGACGGATTGAGGGTATCAGCAGCGGTTTGTGCAATGCCGCCATTGCCTTTTTGAGCATTGGCCGACAAAAACAGCGTGCACAGGGTTATGGATAGAATTATCCTTTGTAACATGCCCCAAAAATCAACATCAGGGGGCAAAAGCACAAACCGTTTTGTCAAAGATTGCGATCGAGCTCTCTTTTGATGTCGCGTTCCTTGATGTCTTCGCGTTTATCGAACTGCTTCTTCCCTTTACCGAGGCCGATTTCCAATTTCAGCAGGCCGCGTTCGTTTTCGAAGATGCGCAGGGGGAACACGGTCATACCCTTCTCGCGGATGCGGCTGTGTATTTTTTTCAGTTCCTGTTTAAGCAGCAGGAGCTTGCGGTCGCGCAGAGGGTCGTGGGTGGCATAGCCGGCGTTCCTGAATTCGCTGACATGCATATTCTTGATGAACAACTCATTGCCTTCCATGAAGCAATAAGCATCGCTGATGTTGGCATTTCCGGCGCGGATGCTCTTCACCTCTGTGCCTTGCAGCATGATGCCGGCTTCATAGCGGTATTCAATATGAAAGTTAAAACCGGCTTTGCGGTTCAGGATTTCTACTTTTTTCCGGTTTGTCATATCAGGGCCTGATGGAGGCCACCACGCGTTCCAGTTTTTCCTTCTTCAATATCTTTTGCCCCTGGATACCGGAAGCGATGAGGCGGTCGCCCACTTTCACCGTATAAGAACAATCAAGCGTGTGCGATTCAGATAAAATCACTTCTGCTTCTATATAAACCTGTTCTCCCAGCAGTGCCGGACTGTGGTGTTTGATGTTCAGGAAGGTACCTATTCCCTCTTCATCCTCGTCTTTCATTTCCAGCACAAACTGCCTGCAGGTCCATTCCACATCCCTGCCCAAGGCAAAGGTTCCGTAGAACTGATGGACCACGCCGGTTTCGAAGGCAGCCAGATCCTGTTCACCAACAGTAAACCGGAGGCTCTTCCTGTCGCCGGGCGCAAACACGTGTTTCACCGTACAAAAATAGGCAAGTGTGCGCTTTAACCCACCCCATGCACGGTTCCATCGTCATCAAGACGCATATGCAGGGCTTGAGGCACTTTAGGCAGTCCGGGCATACGCATGATGTCGCCGGCGACGCACACCACAAAGCCGGCACCTGCATTCAGCAGCACTTCGCGCACAGGCAGCGTGAATCCGGAGGCTGCAGCACCACCCTGGGGCTCAGCGGAAAAGGAATACTGTGTTTTGGCAATACATACCGGAAGATCTCCGAAGCCGGATTGCTCCAGTTCTTTTATTTTCTTTTTTGCCGCATCCGAAAAACTGGCTGCTGCACCGCCATAAACACGTTGCACGATTTGTTGCACTTTCTCTGCCAGCGGCGCTTTGAGGCTATACACCCAGCGCGGTTCAGCAATTTGGGATGCTCCTATTGCTTCAAGCACCAACCTGCCTAAGTCTTCGCTGCCGGCACCACCACGGGCAAAGCATTCAGTCACGGCCACGCGCACCTTTCGTTCGGCGCACCAATGCTGCACCCAATCCAGCTCCGGTTCGGTATCCCAGGGGAAACGGTTGATGGCCACCACCACGGGAACGCCGAAAGAACGGAGGTTTTCCAGATGGCGTTCCAGGTTGACCATACCTTGTTCCAGCGCTCCGGCATCGGCTTCCTTCATGGTGGCTTCGCTGGCGCCGCCGTGCAATTTCAAGGCCTGAAGGGAACATACCAGCGCGGCGGCAGCCGGCTTCAGCCCGCCGATGCGGCATTTGATGTCGAAGAATTTTTCGCCGCCCAGGTCTGAGCCAAATCCGGCTTCGGTCACGGCAAACTCGCCCAACTTCAACGCCAGTTTTGTAGCCTCCAGTGAATTACATCCATGGGCGATGTTGGCAAATGGGCCGCCGTGGATGATGGCCGGCGTGCCTTCCGAGGTTTGAGCCAGGTTGGGCTTGATGGCATCTTTCAGCAGGATGGCAATAGCCGGGCCGAAACCAAGGTCACTCACGGAAACAAGCATACCATGCTGATCCTTTCCAAGGATGATGCGGTTGATGCGTGCGAGTAAATCTTCCGCACCTTCTGCAAGGCATAAAAGGGCCATAATTTCCGAAGCCGGGGTGATGTCGAAACCCGTTTCGGCAGGAACACCGTGGGCCGTCCCCCCCAGGCCGCTAAGCACATGGCGCAGCGAACGATCGTTTACATCGAGCACCCGCTTCCAGTACACTTCCTTCCATCGGCCGGTATGCCTGTTTTGGTACAGGTGGTTGTCGAGCAGGGCTGCCAGCATGTTGTGTGCCGAGGTAATAGCGTGGAAGTCGCCGTTAAAATGCAGGTTGATGTCCACCGAGGGTTCTACCTGCGAAGCACCGCCACCGGCTGCACCGCCTTTCATGCCGAAACAAGGGCCAAGGGAAGGTTCACGCAGCACAGCTATGGCCTTTTTCCCCAGTCTGTTGAGCGCCATAGACAGGCCGATGGTATTTACGGTCTTGCCTATTCCGGCCTTGTTGGGGGTAATGGCTGTAACCAATACCAAGGCTCCGGAAGGGGTTACATCGCTGAATCGCGCTGAATCAATTTTGGCTTTATAGTGACCAAATGGTTCGAGGGCGGAATCTGGAATTCCCAAATCGGCGGCAACCTGAACGATGGGGCGTAAACGGTTCATATGCAATGATGCTCAGTAATTCACATTCCTGAAAATCAGAATGAACACATCATGGGGAAAACCCCGAAATCAGCGCAGCAGCGTTACCGTAACGCTAATTTCGTACTGCTTGTTCTTGTAGTCGGCGGCGCGGATCAGACCGTAGTAAACGCCTTCAGGGCAAAGGATTCCGTTGGGTAATTTACCGTTCCACTTCCCATCTTTGGAGGTAGTTTCATAAACCTTCTGCCCCCAACGGTTGTACACCATCATCTTGAGGCTGCTGATGCCCTTCAGTTCGGGATAGAAATAATCGTTGATGGAATCGCTGTTGGGTGTAAACACATTGGGCACGAAGATGCTGACCTCGCCGGTATCAAGGGGATTGTCTTCGATGGTGATTTCCACATAGGCTGTATCCACACATCCGAAGGTATCGCGCACAATCAGGCGGATGTTCTTGGTTCCTTTGATGGGGAATCGCACATTTTCTGAGGAGGAATTAGACACAACAGGATTTCCATCCTGGAAGTTCCAGTCGTAGAACCTGGCTTTGCCGGGGCTGCTGAAGGCCACAAGAGCTCCTGTTTTAAAGGTTCCTTTAGCCGGCGTAATCAGGGCTATCGGCCCAGAGCGGGCATTGACGTTGAAATCCGCCTGGCTGCAGCATCCCGGGGCACTGCAGCGCTTCATCCTGAGGCGGTAAATACCGGCATAGCTGAACCGGATGGCCGTGCCGGGCGTATCATTAATACTCCAGTTTCCATTCCCTGTCAGGGGGAAATCCCTTTGGGGCAGACAAAAATCCGCAGGTGGCGTGATATAATTCAGCACCGGCTTTCGTGTAACAAAGAAGTTGAAGGTGTCGCTTGCGGTGCAGCTGCCCGACTTCCACTCCACGCGGGCTGTGTACCATCCTGAATCGGCGGGATGTGTGCCATACCAGGCGCCGGTATTGGATGCTGCGTTCAGCGTACCTTTCCCGTTCACCGACCATTGCACATTCAGGTTAGATGGGTTTTGAAGAAAGAACAGGATGCTGTCTGGAGCGCATAAAAAGCGTTTCGCTGCTTTAAGATCGGGAACAGTACCACTTCCAAAGTTCAAACGAATGGTGTCTGTGATGCTGCGGCAGCTGTTCCTGAGCGAGGCTGTTAGGATGACCAGACCGGTTTCACCTGGGGCCGGAACATAGGTTGCTCCAGGACTGGTACTGTCGGAAAAAGTACCTTTCCCACCGCTCCAGGAAAAGCACTTGCCAAAAGCTGTAAGGGCATTAAGTTTCACTGAATTAGCCCCGCAATAGCTGCCACCTGTTCCGGCGTCCAGGATCATAGCAGGGTTTAGGGCCTTACAACCATCATTTTTATATGTTGGTATACCGGAATTGGAATAAGATACATAGGCGCCATTTTCCGCACCGGGGTTACCATCCAATTTTACCAATTTGGCGCGGTCGTAGCTTACAGTATCGGCGCAGGAACCTTTGAAGTTAAAAAAAAGGGTTCTGTTCCCTCCGGCTCCGCCCTGGTAGTTGGCAAAATGTCCAGCCTGATTGCCGGCATCCTGAAAAACGCAATAGACGGTATCGTCCAGGTTGGCAAAATCATATAGAGCAGTATTAAAGGCCGTGCTTCCAAACAGAATGGCCTTGCAGTAGGCAGGCAGCACACCGGAAACAGGTTCGATCAATTTACCGCAAGCGGTAATTTTGCTGTTTAATGCTTTAACAACATTGGCGGAAGTGGTATTTTTAACAATACCCTGAAACGAATTATTGGGCCAGGAAATCTGAATATTGGCGGTGTTCAGGGCTTTACTACCCACCTGAAACAACACCATTTCGTTTTCACCTTCCAGGTTGCCCAGGCCACAGCCATCTACCAGTATCTTATTGATTTCGAAGCACTTGGTAATGGTATTGAGCGCCCCGGGATTGCAATTCTGGTTCTGGGTATAAGCATTTAACACAATCGCTGCTGAGCACAGCGTCGTGAACAAGCGTTTCATCAGGGCGCAATTTACGGAAGAGGGCGTTTTATTTCAGCGCATTATATGCACATGCATTGGGCAGGAAGTACTCAAACTCCCTGAGCATAAATGCCGCAGGAAAAATGGCGGTGGATTAAAGGTTACCCCTCAGTTCCTGCTCGCGTTCTATGCTTTCAAACAAGGCTTTGAAGTTGCCTTTACCGAAACTCTTGGCTCCTTTGCGCTGAATTATTTCATAGAACAGTGTAGGACGATCTTCCACCGGCTTGGTGAATATTTGCAGCAGATAGCCGTCCTCATCGCGGTCAACCAGGATGTTCAGTTTTTTGAGGTCTTCCAGGTTCTCTTCTATTTGACCCACGCGACCTGTCACTTCTTCGTAATAGGTTTCGGGGACATACAGGAATTCAACACCACGGCGACGCAGCTCGGCCACGGTTTCAAGAATGTTCTCCACTTCTATGGCGATGTGTTGAACCCCTGCACCGTGATAAAAATCGAGGTATTCTTCAATTTGACTCTTCTTCTTACCCTCTGCAGGTTCGTTGATGGGGAACTTGATGAAGCCGTTACCATTGCTCACCACCTTACTCATCAAAGCGCTGTATTCGGTGCTGATGTCTTCATCGTCGAAGGTGATCAGCAGCTGGAAGCCCATTACCTTCTCGTAGAATTCCACCCATTCGTTCATGCGGCCCAGTTCCACATTTCCCACGCAGTGGTCCACATGTTTCAGGCCAACGGGAATGGTTTTGATGTTGTTCTTTACCGCTTTGTAACCAGGCATAAAGGCGCCGTGGTAGTTTTTACGTTCCACAAAGCGATGCACGGTATCGCCGTAGGTGCGAATTGCACTGATCACCATGGTACCATGCTCATCGCTGATTTCGGTGGGTTCCTGCACGCTGATGGCACCGCGTTTGGTGGTTTCCTCGTAGCTCGTCCGGGCATCATCCACCCAGATGCTGAGAAATTTCACACCGTCGCCGTGTTGCAACACATGACGGCTCACCTCGTGGTCGGGGTGCAGGGCCGTGGTGAGTACCAGGCGCACCTTCCCTTGTTGAAGTACATAGCTGGCGCGGTCGCGAACACCGGTTTCAGGACCGGAATATGCCACCAGTTCATAGCCCCAAACCAACTGGTAGTAGTAGGCGCTTTGTTTCGCGTTACCTACATAAAATTCAATATGGTCGGTTCCATTCAGCGGCAAAAAATCCATAGCCGTTTCGGGATGCATTACTTCTGTTTCCATAGATGAGCGTGCAAATTTACGAACAGCGCGCTTACTTCACCACCTGGAAAATGCCTGATTCTGTGCCGGAGGCACCATGGGCATGCAGGATGTAATTTCCGGAAGTGAGCCCCGAAGTATTGATGATGAACCTACGGGGAGAAATCTGTTGCACCTCAAGGGCAATGCCGCGCCCCTGGGCATCACACACAGCTACAACGAGCAGGTCATTATCACTTTCCAGCACACAAGCTTTTCCGTTTACCGGACTTGGATACAGTTTCCACGAAGGTGTTTTGAGTGTTCCCAAGGCTGCCGGCCACCATTGCGATTCATTGCTGAACGCGCTGATGCAGCCTCCTTTCCAGATTTTAACACTGTAGTTTCCTCCCCCTGCTGATTTGATTTTCTGGGTAGTTCCGGCAATGCGGCTTCCGTTCAGGTACCACCAGAAGCTGTCTGCTGCGGTTTTGCTGAACTGGGTATCGCCTTTACGGTCAACCACTGCAGCAGAAGGAATTGGATTGATGGTCAGCGTGGCTGTATCAGAATAAACGGGCACTGTGCTGGCGCAGCGCACATTGGAAACGAGGGTCATATACACCTTTTCTCCGTTTGAAGGGCTGTTGCGCACATAAGATGGACCACTATTGCCGGAGACAAATCCGTTGAGGTACCACATGCGCTTAGGGACGCTGCCTTCATTGACCGCCGTGTAGATGTAAACGGCCTGTTCACCCGGGCATATCGGATTCTTTGCCAAAGAAACTTTTACGGTTGGAATGATGGTATCGCTAACCGCAATCAGGTTTGCTGATGTTTTAGTACCAAAGCCATTGCCGTTAGAGGCCTCCAGGGTTACGGAGTAGGTTCCGGATTTCAAGAAACGAACCACCGGGTTTTTGCTGCTGGAATCCGTTCCAGAAACAAAGACAACCGAGGAGGGTGTAAAACTCCAATTCCAGCCGGTGGGCTTATTCTCGCTTGAGTCGTAAAGATTCAGGGTTGAATTCAGGCATACATCGGTGCTGCTTACACCAAATTTCACCCTGGGAGGAAACGAATTGAAGCCATCGCTGGTGTAATAACCCCTTCCATAGGTAGCTGCAACCACCTGTAAATCGGAGCTGCGCACCTTAAGCATATTCACCCGCACATTGGGCATTCCGTTGTTCATGGATTTCCAGACCGGTGAGGCCAGGCTGATGTCCTGAGTGCCCCAGATGCCCAATTCTGTAGCCAAAATCACCTCTTTTCTGTTGGCGGGATTGAATAAAGCCCAGCGAACGGGGAAATCGGGTAAAGTGCTGTTGTCTTTGTTCGCCCAGGTGGTTCCTCCGTTAGTAGAGTAAAAAACAGAATTCACGAGACCGTAATTGGAATAGCACACAAGCAGGGTATCATCGCTGCCGCCCACATCTATGCAGGAAACCGTTCTGCTGCCTGGAAGTGTACTGCTGATGAGCGTAAAAACGGGGGTTGTAGTTGTTGCAGCAGCCATCTTGTAAATACGACCTGTTTCGGTACCCAGGAAAACGACTCCATTGGTACCGCCATTGGGCGAAACTTTGATAGTGGAAATCTTGCCAGGTGTTCCGGTGGCATAAGTATGCGAAGTGGTTACCGGCGATGCTGGAAGTCCTTTTACCCTGTAAAGGCTTCCTTCTGACTTCGCTGAAAAGAATACGTTCAGGTTGTCGTCGTAATCGCAGGGATTGATAAAACTACCTGTTGTAGCATCATTCAGGAACTGTGTATTGGTATTCCAGCTGTTTGAAGTAATATAAAACTGGTTATACACATATGACGAAATTTGTGTGGCTACGGCTGACTGATCAATAAAACAATAGCCTCCGTCACCACCGGTAATACCAATGGCATCACTGATACCGGCCGAAGACGTTTGCACGGTGCCGTTATCCTGCGCTCCGCCCATCAAAATATTGCTGGCTTTGGCCGGGGATTGGGCGGCAGCATAAAACTGAATGGTCATGTAATCTTTGGTGCGCTCTGCTATCACATTGGAGGTTGTGGCTGATGATAGTTTCGGCGTGTAAAACACCCCGCCGTCGCAACCAATAATCAGGGTATCAGAACGTTTGGGCTTGAACACGATGGCATGCTGATCGGCGTGTACATAAGAACAGTTCAGGGTGTTCAGATTGGCATTGTTGCTCCATTTCGAAATATGAGACCAGCCCGCACCGCCATTGGTACTGATGAACAAGTCTATACCTCCGCAAACCAACCTGCTGCGGTTGTTGGGATCTACAGAGATTACAAAATCGTACCACGCTTGTCCGCGGGTAAAATCCGTATCAGGGATGCCATTGTCCACATCCACCGGTTCAGCGCAGGCCGTCCACGTTGTTCCTACATTGGTGCTGCGCACAATTTCCTGACACACGTTGTTGTGTTCCACCATGGCATAGGCATAAGCAGAATCAGAAGGGGCGCAGGCGATGGCGACCCGACCAGTTTTGGTTGCGGCAGAGCTGTAAACGATAGTCCAGGTGGTACCATTCTGTGAAGTCAGAATGCGCCCTCCTCCGGCTTCGGTAGTATTTCCGTAGGGCGATTTTCTGGTTCCTGCCCAGATGCGGTTGTCTTTGGCTATTTCCAGATCGGCCACCGTGAATTTATAGCTTGTGGAAGGTACGGTAGGCGAAACATTGGTCCAGCTGCTGCCACCATTGGCGGAGCGCTGAATGCCGGCATTGGCTTCACCATGCCAGGCAGCCATATAATACATCCCATCTATGGCTGCATACACCACGCTTGTTCCGCTTTCGTTGCGCACCACTATATCATTTACATAAAAGAAAGATTTGGTTGAAGCCAGTTGTGTCCAAGTCGTTCCTGCATCGGTAGATTTCCAGATACCTGCCCCACGGCTGCTGCCTACTTGCCAGCCTTCGCCGGTGCCCACGTACATTATTTTCGTGTCGTTGGGATCAAAAGCAATACATGTAATGGCTGTGTTGTCCCAGAAATCACCAACAGCCTGCCAGGAAACATTGCCATTGGAAATATCCGTGTTGTACCAAAGCCCGCCGGTTACGCCACCTGCCCACACTTTTTTCCCTGAAGGGTCATTGGGATCCCAGGCCAGAGCGCGGGTACGTCCGCCTACATTGGATGGGCCACGGGCAATCCAGGCCGCATCTGTGCTTCCGGGCAATCCCATGAGCGTATTTTGTTCGGCCTTCATGCGCTCCAGAATTCCGGGCAGCAGTTCGGGCGTAGGCCTGCCCAGTTCCGGATTCATGGTCCAAAGCCAGTCTTGCGCCCAGGCCTTATCCGGTGTTTCGGGCAGTTCGCCTTTTCGGATGTATTCCTTGCGTTGCGCTTTAAGCACCTTTGTTATGGGATGCTTTTTCAGCATACGCCCATATGACCGGGTTTCCTTCAGAAGTATATTCTGAGCCATCATCGCTTCGTGGAGGCCGATGCCGGCAAGCAGCATCAAGGCCCATTTCGTTCCCTTCAATATCATGTTGTTTTTTTAATGAAGTCGGAATTGCCCGACTGTTGAAATAGATGTTTTAATTAAGGCATCCAGGTGTTCCAGTACCCTGGATCTTCCAACCCCATTGCATGTTCTGTAATCATCAGCGGGTGGAACGGATCAATCATCACGGCCAGTTCTTTGGTTTCTTTGGCGCCGATGCTCTTTTCCACCGTACCGGGATGCGGTCCGTGCGGAATGCCTTTGGGATGCAGGGTAATCATGCCTCGTTCCACATGCTTCCGGCTCATAAAATCGCCATCCACGTAGTACAGAATTTCGTCGCTGTCCACGTTGCTGTGGTTATAGGGGGCAGGAATGGAATTGGGGTGATAATCATAGAGGCGCGGAACAAAGCTGCAAATCACAAAACCTTTTCCTTCAAAGGTTTGGTGGATGGGCGGCGGCATATGCACCCTGCCCGTGATGGGCTCGTAGTTGTGTATGCTGAAACCGAAGGGATACAGATAGCCGTCCCAGCCCACCGCATCAAAAGGATGGGTAGCATAGGTGTAGGGCCAGATCATATCCTGTTTTTTAATCATCACCACAAAATCACCATGCTCGTCATGGGTTTCCAAGCTGTGCGGAAGCTTGATATCGCGCTCACAATAGGGCGAATGCTCCAACAATTGTCCCACGCTGTTCTGATAACGTTTGGGCGGATATACCGGACTGGGACTTTCTACCACCAGCAGACGATTGTTCTGGTCGTTGAAATGAATCTGGTAAATGGTTCCCCTGGGAATTACCAGGTAATCGCCGTATTCAAAGTCTATCCTTCCGTAGATGGTGCGCAGGTGGCCGCTTCCCTCATGTACAAAAAGCACCTCATCGGCATCGGTATTCTTGAAGAAGTAATCTTCCGTGCCTTTAGTCGGCGCAGCCACGCCAATGCGGATATCCTGATTCATCAACAGCACTTTGCGGCTTTTGATGTAATCTTCTTCAGGTTCGGTTTTAAAGGTCAGGTAGCTGCGGTGCTGCATGTTTTTTTGCAGGGCCACCCGGGGCTCCACGCTCCACTCCTTCCCTATATGCTTCACCATGGTAGGCGGATGACAATGGTAAATCAGCGCGTAAATGGAGTTGAATCCTTCGGTACTTACCAGCTCTTCTGCATAAAGCGAGCCGTCAGACTTGCGAAACTGGGTATGGCGCTTCGCCGGATAATTTCCCAAACGATGATAGAATGGCATAGGAGGCGAATTTAACGCAAGGATGCCACTTTGCCGAAAATCAAATGTGTGAAGCAGCTCGGCTGTAAGGTCTTATTTTTGCCGCATGCGGTTCATCCTGTCCTGTTTTCTGTTGCTCATCATTGCGGGCGCTTGCGGCTCAAAGGTAAAGGGACGGTATATATCCGACGGCGATACCACCTTCTCTGATGATATACGCAGCATTTCGGCTCGCATCAATAAAGAACCCGGCAATGCCGACCTGTATTACAAGAGGGCCAATACGTTCTATTTTGAAACCCGCTTCCGCGATGCACTTCAGGATATTGACTTCGCTTTGTTTCTGGACAGCCTGAACCCTGTTTACCATGCGCGGAAAGCAGAAATCGTGATGGGCAATGACTCCGCCGATTCAAAATTGGCTATGGCCCATTATCGCAAAGCCCTGAAGCTCAAACCTGGTATGGAAGATGCACTGTCAGGATTGGGGAAAATCCTTCTTGCCCGACAAGCATATCCTGAAGCCCTGGAAACCTTCAACGCCCTGTTAGATGTAAATCCAATGAATGCCGGCACCCTGGTATTTATGGGACTGGCGGCCAAAGAAATGAAAGACACGGCTCAGGCCATCATGCGATTCGAAAAAGCACTGAGCATCAACCCTTCCGAATTCAATGCCGTGATGCAAATGGCCAACCTGTATGCCTCACGCAAGCCAGAACTGGCTCTTCAGTATTACGACAGGGCCCTGACTGTTGACGAATACAGCGATGAAGCCCTATATGCTAAAGGTTTTTTACTGCAGCAACTGGGCAGGTATAAAGATGCGTTATCCTTGTATCAACGCACCAAAGAAGCAAATGCAGGTCATCGCTTTGCCTACTACAATTCCGCAGTGATTTATGGTTTGTTTAAAGATTTTGAAGAGGCGCTGCGCTGGCTGGATGATCTGATTGCCATTGACGAGAACTTCGTGAAAGCGTATCACTACCGTGCCTTCGTGAACGAGCAGTTAGGAAGAACCAACGATGCCATTGGCGACTACCGCAAAACCCTGGAACTGGATCCGAAAAACGAGGATGCCAAAACCCGACTGAGTGCGCTAAGCGCCCGCTGAGTTTTAATCCCCTCCGTCAACATGCACCAACTGCGGCGCAAGTTGACCGAACTTGAGCAGGTAAGTTCCGGTATGTACCTCTGATAAATCCATCAACAGGGAAGTTTTCGGTTCGGTGATGATGATCTTTTTCAGCACACGTCCGCTCAAATCAACCAGAATCAATTCCTTTTCATGGCGCAGCGCCTCCCCTTCCAAGTTGAGCATGTTGTTTGCCGGGTTTGGCCAAATTCTGATCCTTGACCATTCCGGTTTATGAATTCCCATAGACTTGAGGCTCGCGCAGCTCACCGATGGTTTGGCAGGATAATCCATTTCCCCGCCAGGACTCATGCCGCAGAGCAACTTCTTGATAAAACAACTGGATTCGTGCACCATGGTCAGCGAAGGATAGGAACAGTGCTGGGGCGTAACACCCTGCACGGTATGTAGTTCTGAAGGCACAGAGGCTGCCGTCTGCTCGTCATGAATCAGCTTGCTGCCGCGGGCGTAAAAGAAACTGGTGGCGCAGCAATTCAACACCCGATCGGCGCGATAAGGCACCACGCAATCGGCCGCATCGTGAAAAGACACCACAGGCGTTTTCAGGAAATACAGTTTGGCATCATTGAGCACAGCCCCGCAGTTGTTGATGACCCCGCGGATGCGGAATTTCAGCCCCGGATATAACCCTGAACTATCCAGGGCACCCAGAATTTTATAGGGTCCGCCGTTAAAAGCGGTGCGCGCATACGTCGGCGTCCAGAATGCCATGTGCAGGGCATTGAAGGAGCCTGCGCTTTCACCGCCGGCAAAGAGCGCCGAGGTATCAATCCGGAAACGTTTGTGGTTCGCCACCAGCCAGCGCATGGCGGTATGCGCATCCTGAGCGCCGCGATACACGGCGGTATTCATATCGTAGTAATTTCCCTGGCACAGCACGCAAACCGCCAACAGGTCGGCGGCATTGCAGTTCCAGCCGAGGCGGTAGGAAACGGAAGCCACCACGAAACCCCTTCGGGCCCAGTCCACGCATTTCTGCCTGATTCCCTGGTCTGTACGGCTTCCTGAAAGCCAGGCACCCCCGTGCATGAAGAGGATGGCCGGCCTGGAAGCTAGCGGATCGCGCAAGGTATCCGGACTGTACACATCCATCTTCAGGGTATCCACCCCACTGCCCGGCCAGCGACGAACCACGCTGTACACCACCGATTGGGTGATGTTAAGGTCCTGTAGCTCAAAAAAGGCAGATTCCGAAAAACGATTTTCAATGCAGTAGGTGCCGTTTTGGGCCCTGGCCGTATGAAATACCGAAAGACAAAGTGTACCAAGAAGTACAACGAAGAGGGCGTTCTTCATAGATCAAATGTAACGTAGTTCGTTTCATATTAAAAGTAACAAAAGTAAGAAATAGCCCCCCCCTGTCGCTGCGCTTACGCCTGCCCCCCATGTCGCTCATTGCATTCGCTTACGGGGCAGGAGTAAATGAGCGAAGCGACAGGGGGAGCAGGCAGGGGCCCGTGCCCCGCCCGAGTTGAACGAGCAGCGAGGGCATGCTTATTTCTTGAAGTGTTACCACAATTTTGGATTGGTTCTGAGAGTTAAAGGCCGTACTCAAAACCAAAAATGGCTAAAAAATACTTTAGAAAGATGTGATAACTAATATTTATAATAAACATAAGTGCTCATAGTAATAAGTTCACGTCAACAAAACAAATCGATAAATTATGAAAAACACACTTTGCCTTAGAGCCTGTCTATTCATTTTTTACATATATAGGCTTCATCTTGAGCGGAACTGCTCAATCAAGTATGGGTAAAATCTCAAGAATAGACTTACTAAATCACCCTCCAAATGAACAAAAGGGAGTTTTCAGAGCCCTAACACCTGAAAACTGTTATCAAATCTGGCTTCATAAAATGCAAAATAACCTATCCTGTGGAAAATTGGACTCAAATCAAATAACCTTGGTCATTGAACTAAGCAGCAGGCTTAATTCCAGTATTTATGACAATGACACGCTTAACGACTCAACATTTGACTCGTTTTATGATATTTGGATTGAAAAAGCCAAAGTTTCATTTACGGTCGATCAATTTTATCGTTCTTTCGTTAAACTTAATAATTTTGATGATTCAACTTTAGCGATAGTGAATGGCGGTAATATTGACTGTGGATGCAGCACAAAAAGTGATTGGTGCGGATTTCTTGATGACGAAACATGCCAAACATCTGATTGCCGCGTATCTGTGGGCGGTTGTGGTACATTGTGGAGACATCCTTGTAATGGCCGTTGCACTCTGTTTGGTGAAAAACTGGGTAGCAGAAACCCAAAAGGAATGTATTAATTTATGTCGCATATAATAAAACCAATCGTTTTAGCCCTGTTCATTTTTGGGTTATGCGCTGTGTCAGGGGCAGTGAACTGGGTATTCCAGTTCGCTGCACTTTGCTTCGTCTATCCTTTTACCCAATGGCTTATGCGCTTCACAAAAACATACAGCAACATACATTGGGTAATATGGCCTTTCCCCATTACTTACGCGGTTCTAATCATCTATGATTACTTTGTTCAGCGACATTTATTTAATCTCATGAGTGTGACTATTCCATTTGCTCCTTTGATTTCATTCATTTTATTGAAAAAGACGGAATCCTGGAATAAATTTAAAATAGCTATATCATATCCGTTCTTTTTTCTTTTATTCTTTATCTTTCAAGATTCATATATTATACTCGTAGGAATCACGGAATCACAGAGTCCTATTTCTGATACAGAGATTATACGAAAAAATGATAGAACTTATTTTTGGTCAACTCAGTGCGGTTATTGCATACGAGAAATGCCCATCCTCCGTAAATACTTGGAACAAGGCTCTTTAAATGCCATTTGTGTAGCTAGAAATTCATCAGATAGCACAAATGCTGCTGGCATTGCAAGTAGAAAAGAATTCAGAAGTGTCATTGTAATTAATAAAGAAATAGAAGAACAAATAAAAGCTTATCCTACCTGGGTTTTAAGTAAAAGTTCGGGAAAGACTATGTTGAACTTATATCCATCATATCTCTTCGGATATGGTTATTCTCTGATGTTGTGGGATTTATTCTTTGATTGATGTACTTATCGGAATATAATTATGTTATACTACGTTAAGTACTGCGGTCTGATACCTTTTTTATTGACCAGTTAGTGTGTTGATGATTGCGGGGGTTAGCAGTCTGTTTTTGACGATTTCGATTTTTACCCCCACACCGAATCAACCATATTCTATTCTTTTCTCTTACTTTTTCCTTGATGAAAAAGTAAGCAAAAAATCAAGGCTGCAAATGATGAAAGGCGCACACTTGCAATCAGCCGAATGCCTGCGGTGATCTCCTCGTTCCTCGGAGCTTCCTTGGCATTTAGCGGCTTCTTGCGGCGTTTAACGCCTCCCATCATTTGAGGCCGATCCTTTTGCGGCATTGTTTGGATGTGGTTGGTGGTATGGGTAATAAACAGTTACGGAAAACCTCCACTTATTGTGTGACAGCTTACCAAATTTTGCTACCAGCTATGTATATAAACCCCAGAGGGGCAGCTTGCCCCCTGTCGTTCGCTACGCTCACTTACGCCTGCCCCGTAATCGAATGCAATGAGCGACAGGGGGGGCAGGCGCAAGCGGAGCAATACGGGGGATTTATTCAAAGCGATAACTGGAAACAATCATTCAGTACCCCTCCTTCATTGCACCCACAGTTTAAGTATTTGTTTACGGCCGGTTTCCTGTATGGTGGTATGCACGATGTAGAGGCCCGGGCGCAGCATGGAGATGTCGTGCTGCACGTTTTTGGGGCCGGCCAGGCGCAGGCATTCCCTGCCTTGCAGGTCGTAGAACACGGCGCTGACGTGGCGGTCGTAGAAAGGCACTTCCAGCCGCAGGCGGCCCGAGGCGGGGTTGGGAGCCAGGCGCACAGCATCCGGGTCTTCTACTTTGCCGGTATCCACGTTACCTAATGAATCCAGGCGGAAGATGTATAAAATATCATGCCACCAGGAAAACCGGACATAACCATAAAAGCCGCCCCGGGGGGAGGGTTTTACCTTCGCACTCATGACGCCATCTTCCAGCGGCGGATTGAGCGGCACCAAAGGGTGGCCGGGAATTTTTATGCTTCGCTTGAAAATTAAATTCAAATTGCGATCATATTTGGCAAAATCACCTACCACATTCGAAAAATAAAAACTATCACAATCTATGATGCCCTGATATTTCAAAATAGAATTATCGACCTTGTAATGAACGCATTTTACCAGATTTAGATCTTCATCATAGATTTGAAAATACGGGTCCCACTGAGAGCCGAAGTTGAGCGATGCAAAGAACTGGGAATCATTCAGGCGGTTGAAATCATAGATCTGATTGCCGTTAGCCGGAGAGTCAGGCGGAGGATTACAGGTACCCGCTTCTCGAAGCGAAGGAAATCGATAATTCACCATGCGGCAGAGGCTGTCAAAGCGGATGAAGTAGGCGTTTTGGACTGGGAAGCCCCACCCGCTAGGATAGGCCATGGCCACATAGCCCCCGTTGGAAGGGGTATAATTCAATTGGGTCAACACTGCACCGTAGGGTTCTTTTCCAAAAAAGAACATGCGCTCTTCGCGGTAAATATTCCCCCTCAAATCGGCCATGGCCAGCCACAAAGCTTCTCTGATGCCGGCCGGGCTGGAATAACGGGTAACCCCGCTGATGGTGATGCGGTTCTGTGCCGTATCTATGAGGTAATCGTGCACATAATCGCGGGGAAAATCCACATCGTACTCGACGGGCCTGCTGTTGTCCCATACGATATTGCCGTCCAGGTCAAAGGCCATCATAC